>JAMPHU010000018.1 GCA_023663225.1 Candidatus Gastranaerophilales bacterium | reverse complement strand
ACAGGATTCCTGATGCAATCGTGAATCCTAAAACGGAATTGCGGCGGTTATTGCCAGGACATCAGCAGATTGCCGGAGCTAAGAAGATTGCTCCTATTATCAACATTGAAAATAATACTTCCGTTAGCTTTCAAATGTTCATAAATGGGTTGAGAAGGTTTGCAGAGATTGATGTATGAATATGGGATTGCAGGCTGATGGGAAGGTATGGAGTTTTGAAAACCTAAACTTTGAATACATAGTTTATGAATGAAGTAGGACTTTTTTACAGATAGAGAGGTATTGTTATGGCTGCAACAACAGAGAGATATTGAGCAATTTTGGATAGTGGGGAGATGTGGCCGGAATTTGACGGTGTGATTGATACAAGTGATTATGTTCCGGATGAGGAAGCGGTTAGAGCCGCAATAGAAAAGAATAGAGTCCTGATTGCTTCATATGGGGAAAATTTGCGGTTCTTCTGAAATCAACAAAATAGCAAGCAGTACAAAAGAAAGCTTCCGGCGGGGAATATCACCGGGAGCTTCTATTGTTCTTAAGGCAAGTCAAAAGTGGCCGAATATGTACTATTTCGACAAATGCTTATTATTTTCTTCAAAAATATGCTGCAGCACTAAAGGCTGGGCAGGACAGGAAGAAAAAAGATGCAGTGCAAGCTGGCGTTAAAATATATTTCACTGAATGGCAGGAAAATGCGATGATAAAAGAAAAACTCACTCATTTTTTTGTGATATAGTTGTAAAAGCTCGCTCATATTTTTGTAAAATGCTTAAAAAACACACTCGTTTTTTCTATAATGAAATTATGGAAAGGCAGGGATGTGAATATGGCAGGTACCTATTTAACCCGGAAAATTGACCGATATCTAATATCATGGAAGGAAGATTTGGACAGAAAACCGTTGATTGTAAAAGGAGCAAGGCAAGTCGGCAAGACAGAATCCATAATGCGGTTTGTCAAGAGCAATTATCAGCATATTGTGTACATCAACTTTGTGGAGGAACCCAAATACAAATCCATAACGGAGGATGGGTACAGGGCGGAAGATATTATACGGAATATTTCAAGGATAGACCCGTCCAAGCGTTTTGAGCCGGATGAAACGGTTATTGTTTTTGACGAGCTGCAGGAATTTCCGGACATTGCCACAGCGCTGAAATTTTTTAAGACAGACGGTCGGTTTGACGTAATCTGCAGCGGCTCTCTTTTGGGAATCCATTACAGACAGATTGAGAGCAACAGCGTAGGTTATAAAACAGATTATGAGATGACTTCCCTTGATTTTGAGGAATTCTTGTGGGCGAAAGGATATGACAATGCTGTCATTGAAGAGATGCTGCGGCACATGGAAACCCTGCAGCCCTTTAATCAGACGGAAATGAAAACGTTCAGCGATATTTTTCTGGATTATTGTATTTTGGGCGGTATGCCTGCGGTTGTAAGGGAATATATCCGCAGGGGTACATTCGAGGGGACATTGGATATTCAGAGACAGCTTTTGGAAGATTATCGGGAAGATATCCGAAAATATGCGGATGGAATGGATCAGACAAGGATTTTGAATGTGTTTGAACAGATTCCCGTACAGTTGGCTAAGGAGAACAAGAAATTCCAGATATCTAAAGTGGCGAAGGGTGCAAGATTTAAGGATTACCGGGGATGTATTGAATGGCTGAGAGACGCAGGACTCGTCCGGATCTGTTATTGCCTGAATTTCCCGGAACTTCCGCTGAAGGGGAATTATGAGGATACAAAGTATAAGTTGTATTTTTTTGACACAGGTCTTTTTGTTGCCATGCTGGATGAGGAGGCTCAGGAAGATTTGCGGGCAAACAAAAACTTAGATGTCTATAAAGGCGCTTTGTATGAGAACATTATCGGGGAGGCTCTGACAAAGTGCGGGTATGGGCTGTACTATTATAAACGGGAAAATTCCACGCTGGAGGAGGATTTTTTTATCCGGACGCAGAAAAATCTTCTGCCTGTTGAAGTGAAGGCGAAAAGGGGAACGGCAAAATCATTGCGGACTCTGATCGGCAGTGACAAGTATCCGGATATTCAATATGGTTTGAAACTAACAGCCGGGAATGTAGGATTTGCCGATAATATTTATTCGTTCCCATATTTCTGCGCGTTCCTGGTAAAGACTTATTTAAAAAGGCGGGAGAGGTAATGTAGACAAGGCACTGTGCCGTTTGGCTATCAGAAGGGCGGGGTAAAAAATACGATTGTGATCGACCCGGTGGCGGCTGAGACCGTAAAGTATGTATTACAGACTGTATTATCAATAGGAAGCAGGCACAACATGAACAAAACAGTTGAAAGAGAATATTCTATGATGGATGATTTGGCTGAACCACAGGTGGAGAGTTTGCCGAGCTTGTAAGACCCAAGCAGAAAGTATGATGCAACAAAACCATGAATAAGGTACAGAGAAGAAGCTTTTGACAGGTATGTTGAAGGCTTCTTTTGCAGTCCGATCATCCAAAACGGAAAGATCATCGGCGCCGTCACGCATGTGCTGGTATAGGACAGCACGAAGGGATATGAGATTTTTATCGAAAATATGTTGGAACACTAAAGTCCGGGCAGTGAAGGGGACAGGATAAAGATTTTTTTATTGTGGCTCATATAAAATTATGATATTATGAATGAAAGACTTGGAATATACAGTGTCTGCTGAATGGTCGGCAAAAGAGATTTGGAAGGCAATGAAATTACAGGAAATTCAACAGTATTTATTTGGTAAGAAAGAATAAAAACAAAAGGCGTCAGCATGAAAAGTGAGAAAAGTGAGGATATTCTGATTGCGCATATAGATGTTGAGGGAAATATTCAGGAGGTGAAGGCTCATCTGCTTGGTACGGCAAGAAGAGCAAAAGAGTTTGCCTCCGAATTTGGCTGCGAAAATGCGGCGTATTTGTGCGGACTACTGCATGATATAGGAAAATATTCGGAAGCATTTCAAAAACGAATAAGGAATCCTCTGTCTTCCAATCGCGTGGATCACTCTACTGCAGGAGCAGTGGAAATACAGAAGCTGGACAAAAGATATATTGCATTGGGCATGGCAGTGGCGGGACATCACAGCGGGTTGTTGGATGGAGGAAATATTACAACTGCAAACCCGGAGGATGGAACTTACTTCGGGCGGCATAAAAGGGCACTGGAGGATTACAGCAGGTGGAAGGTGGATTTGCAACAGGAAATTTCCGACATTTGCCCAGTGGCATTTCCGGCATTTTGTAATAAGAGCAGCTTTAATATGTCCTTTTTTATCCGCATGATCTTTTCCTGTCTGGTGGATGCGGATTATCTGGATACAGAAGCTTTTATGAACGGAATTCAGGCAGAAAGAGGCGGCTATGATTCTCCGGAGACTTTACTGCATTGCTTTGAAGAATATGTCAGCAGCTGGCTGGAAACGGAAGGGTCAGGAACAGGGACAAATACAGAACTGTGCAGGCAACGCAACAGGATACTGAGGGAGTGTATGAAGAAGGGAAAAGAGTATTCCAGAGGACTGTATACCTTGACTGTGCCTACGGGAGGCGGAAAGACTACAGCATCTATGGGATTTGCACTGAACCATATCTGTACACACAGTCTGAAAAGAATTATTTATGTAATACCTTATACATCAGTTATCGATCAAAATGCGGCGGTTTTTGAACACATTTTCGGACAGGAAAATGTTCTGGAACATCATTCCGGCGTTTTGTATGATGTAAGCGAGGATGAAGGAGAAGAGAATAATTACAGGAAAGCATTGGCTGCGGAAAACTGGGACGCTCCGATTATTGTAACTACGGCGGTACAGTTTTTTGAGTCGTTGTATGCCAACAAAAGCGGGAAGTGCAGAAAACTTCATAATATTGCAAACAGCGTAATTATTTTTGACGAGGCGCAGACATTGCCGGTGCCTTATCTGGAACCATGTGTGGCCGCAATGGCACAACTGGCAGAGAATTACAGATCAACGGTTGTACTGTGTACAGCGACACAGCCTGCTCTGGAGGAAAGGTTTCAGACCTATATACCGGAATGTCGTATTCGGGAGATTTGCAGTGGCACCGAAGAATTGTTTGCCTTTTTCAAGAGGAATATAATTAAAAATATTAATTCATTATCTGCGGAAGAATTGGAAGAACGTTTGTGCAGCCGGGAGCAGGTGCTTTGTATTGTCAACAAGAGGAAAACAGCACAGGAACTATATCAGGCGCTGGAAGAGGACGGGGTTTTCTGTCTGACAACCTTATTGTGCCCTGCTGACAGGAAACTTAAATTTGCAGAAATCAGAGAACGGCTGCATGCGGGAGAAAAGTGCAGGGTGATAGCAACATCGCTGCTGGAAGCGGGAGTTGATCTGGATTTCCCACAGGTATACAGGCAGGAAGCGGGACTTGATTCTCTGATTCAGGCTGCGGGCAGATGCAATCGGGAAGGAAAACGGCCGCGGGAGGAGCAGATAGTCTATTCTTTTCGTCTGGAAGGTGAGGAGAGCAGGTATGCGGCTCAAAGCATTGCAGCGCTAAGGGAAGCGTGGCGCAGATATGAAGCAATCGATGAGCCTGAAGCAATTTCTTTTTATTTTCAATATTTCAGAGAACTTTTGGGAAAAGAAAATCTGGATCAAAAGGAGATTATGGCAGCGTGGAGAAAAGGCATAGGAGGCGGTTGTTTCCCCTTTGCGACTGTCAGCCAAAAGTTCCATTTGATTGAGAATGCGATGAAAACAGTTTACATACCACTGGAAGGAGCATATGACATGCTGAAACAGGCAGAGACAGGTGCTGCAGACAGAAATACATACAGAAAACTGGGGCAGTATGGTGTCGATGTTTATGAAAATCATTTTGAGATGCTTTGGGAAGCAGGCTGTTTGGAAGAAATCAACAAGGATGTTTTTGTGCTGCGTGATAGCAATCAATATAGCAGGGATACCGGACTTAAGATGGATGTAGAAACCGGATATGGAATATTGATATGATCGGAAGATGGAAATAACGGTATATAGTATAACAGCGGGGCGAAATGTTCAGGCGACAGATATTGTCTGTCGCCTGAATGAGTATTACAGTTTAACCTATTATTTCAATCCACATCAATCTGATGACATAAATAGTGTAACGTTTTGTGAAAGAAAATGCAATATTAGTATTGACAGTAGTATAAGATTATAATACAATTATTAAGAATAAAAATTTACAATTTAAACTATTGAATGAAAGGAGGGGAATGAAATGTCAGTTATGGTGGAAGTATGGGGGAAAAATGCATGCTTTTCCAGACCGGAGATGAAAACAGAAAGAGTGTCCTATGATATTATTACACCTTCCGCCGCAAGGGGACTCTTGGAAGCGATCTATTGGCATCCTGGATTAAACTGGGTGGCGGATAAGATTTATCTGATGGCGCCGATCCAGTTGGAAAGACAGAAGGAGGCGGAAATTAACCCTACAGGCATTAAAATGACAAGTGTCAAACGAAATGAAGTGAAATCAAAAATTTCGGCCAGTACTGTGCGAACTGTTATGACAACAGGAACAGGCAGTCTGTATCTGAATACGGCGGTTGAGAGGAATCAGCGCTCTTCCCTGATATTGCAGGATGTACATTATGTGATTGAAGCTCATTTTGATATGACTCCGGATGCCAGTCCCGGAGATAATCCGGGAAAATTCCAGGATATTATGAAACGGCGTTTGCGGAAAGGGCAGTGTTATCATCAGCCGTATTTTGGGTGCAGGGAATTTCCGGCACATTTTCGAGAATGGGAAGGCGGCGAGATACCTGTTGTTCCGTTGACGAAGGATTTCGGATATATGCTTCACAGTATGGATTACGATAATCCGGCAGGAATCTGTCCCAGATTTTTCAGGGCACAGATGAAGGATGGGATGCTGGATCTGAGGGATTGCGAGGTGGTTATGTGATATTGCAGGCTTTGGTAAAACATTATGAAGACCTGTTGGAAAAAGGGGAAATCCCCAGACCCGGCTGGGGAACTGCAAGAGTTTCCTTTGGAATGAATCTGGATAAGGAAGGGAATATCATTGATTTGGTTTCGCTGAAGGTTCAGAAGGAAAAAGGTAAAAAAGTTGTCGATGAGCCTCGGGAGATGATAGTGCCGCAGTCCGTGAAGCGCTCAGTAAATATCAGTCCTAATTTCCTGTGTGATAATGCAACCTATATTCTGGGAGTGGATGAAAAAGGTAACCCGGAAAGAACCGGGCAGTGTTTTAATGCGTTCTGTGAATTGCACAGAGAATTGCTGCAGGAGGTACAATCAGATGCGGCAAAAGCAGTTCTGTTCTTTTTGCAGAAATGGGATCCGGAAGGAGCATCAGAGCATCCATGTATAAAGGAGGCCTGGAAGGAATTAATGGCCGGTGCCAACATTCTTTTTTGCTATGAGGGCAAACCGGTAACGGAGGATACCGCCGTCAGAAACTGCTGGCAGCAGTATTATGATAACCGGGGAGCGGAACCGAACGGATTCTGTATGATTATCGGGAAACCGGCACATATTGCAACATTGCATCCTGTTATCAAAGGAGTATATGGGGCACAGGCAATGGGCACCTCTCTGGTATCCTTTAATGCACAGGCCTTTTGCTCTTATGGAAAGGAACAGGGTGAAAACGCTTCCGTCGGAGAATATGCGGCGGCGGCCTATGGTGCAGCCCTGAACAGTCTGTTAAGTGACAGAGAACATAGTAAATGGATTGGCGATACCACGATTGTCTGTTGGGCGGACGGAGGTGAAAAAGAATATCAGGATGTGGGTATTGCCGCAATGTTCGGAGTGGAAGATGAGGGAAAGGTAACGGATGAAAATCTGAGCGCCATTTTGAATGTGGCCCTTGAAGGGAAACCGATTGAACTGGAGAACCTGAGACTGGATGAGAACCGGCATTTTTATATTCTGGGAGTGGCGCCGAATGCGGCACGTTTGTCTGTCCGGTTTTTCTGGCAGGATTCCTTTGGAAATATGCTGCGCAATGTGGGGAGACATTATGACAGACTGGAAATCGTAAAGCCGGTTTATGACAGATATAAAAGACTTCCATGTTGGGAACTGCTGCAGGAAACAGTTAATCAAAATGCAAGGGATAAAACGCCCTCGCCACAGATGGCCGCAGATATGATGAAGGCTATATTGACAGGAGGTGCATACCCTGCATCTTTATTGAACGGAGTGATGCTGCGCATTCGGGCGGAACACGAGGTGACCCGAGGCAGAGCGGCAATTATCAAGGCTTATTATTTGAAAAACAGAAACATACAGTGTCCAGAGGAGGTATTACAGATGGCATTAAATGAAGAAAGCGGGAATGTGCCTTACAACTTGGGAAGATTGTTTGCAGTGCTGGAGCATATTCAGCAGGAAGCAAATCCAGGGATTAATTCAACGATAAAAGATAAATATTTTAATTCTGCTGCATCTGCCCCTGCAAACACTTTCCCGATGCTTATAAACCTGGCACAGAAGCATTTGAGAAAATTAAGAACCGAAGGAAGCCGGATTTCTTTTCAGAAACAGGTTCAGGAAATCGTGGACAAGCTGGGAGAAGAGTATCCGGTGCGGATGACAATGCCACAGCAGGGTTCCTTTCATTTGGGTTATTATCATCAAACGCAGAAACGTTATCAGAAAATGGAGGAGAAGTAAAAATGAGTGAAGTAATAAAAAACAGATATGATTTTGTGATTTTATTTGACGTGGAGAATGGAAATCCCAACGGCGATCCTGATGCAGGAAATATGCCGCGAGTTGATCCGGAGAGCGGGTATGGCCTTGTAACAGATGTCTGTTTAAAGAGAAAAATTCGTAATTATGTGGAAACAGTAAAGGAAGATGAAAAAGGATATCGCATTTATATCAAGGAAAATGTTCCCTTAAACCGCAGCGATAAGGAAGCATATGATTATGTGGGTGTGGCCACAGGCGATATCAAGGCAAAGAAAAAAGAGGATCCCGAATTGGATCGAAAGATAAGGGATTTTATGTGTGAAAATTTTTATGACATCAGGACTTTTGGCGCGGTAATGACAACATTTGTAAAGGATAAGCTGAATTGCGGGCAGGTGAGGGGGCCGGTTCAGATTGGTTTTGCCAGGTCAGTAGATCCTGTATTGCCGCAGGAGATCACGATTACCAGAGTGGCTATTACTACGGAAAGTGATGCGGAGAATAAGGGTACGGAAATGGGAAGAAAATTTATTGTACCATATGCATTGTATCGCGCAGAGGGTTATATTTCAGCAAATCTTGCAAGGAAGGTCACAGGATTTTCAGAGGAGGATCTTGAACTTTTGTGGCAGGCAATTTTAAATATGTTTGAGAATGATCATTCTGCGGCGAGAGGTAAGATGGCTGTCCGAAAACTGATTATTTTCAGACATGACAGTGAACTTGGATGTGCACCGGCTCACAAGCTGTTTGACGGTGTAAAAGTAGAGAGAAAGGCTGGGGTGGAGATTGTCAGGGAATTCGGTGACTACACAGTGGAAATCGATACAAATCTGCCGGACGGTGTAACCTGCATCTGTAAGGAATAATCGATATGGAATACGAAGAAGAGGATTTTTTGCTGTTGTCCGGTATTCAGCATTTTGCATTTTGCAGGAGACAGTGGGCATTGATTCATATCGAACAGCAGTGGGAGGAAAATGTCAGAACCTTTGAAGGAAGAAGTATGCATGAAAATGCACATAATCCATTCTATAAAGAAAAGAGGGGAGGGATATTGTCTGTTCGTGCAATGAAGGTCTTTTCCAGAAGCCTGGGGGTCAGCGGAGAATGTGATTTGGTTGAGTTTCATGCGGACCCTCAGGGAGTTCCATTAAGCGGCCGTGAGGGCCTTTACAGGGTAGTGCCTGTAGAATATAAGCGCGGGGCACCTAAAAGCCACGACGCGGATGAACTGCAATTGACGGCGCAGGCAATGTGTCTTGAAGAAATGTTGCAAACGGAAATTGAACTGGGTTATTTGTATTATGGAGAGACGAAGCACAGAAAGGAAGTGGAATTAACAGCAGCTCTTCGGGAGAAGGTAAAGGATTCCCTGAAAGAGATGCATCGGTATTATGAAAGCAGCTACACTCCGAAGGTAAAAGCCGGAGCAAAGTGCAAACAGTGTTCACTGCAAAATATATGCGTACCGGATCTTGGCAGTCGTATCGGTGTTAAAAACTATATAGAAGCCGTGCTTGGGGAGGAAACGAGATGAAGAAGCTTCTTAATACGCTCTATGTGACTTCGCCTGATGCTTACCTGAGTCTGGATGGGGAAAATATTGTGGTCAGGAAAAATGAGGAAATCGCAATGCGCCTTCCCATTCATAATCTTGAAGCAGTGGTGACATTCAATTATACCGGCGTCAGTCCGGCACTGATGAAAAAGTGTACGGAAAATAATGTGTCGATAAGTTTCTTTTTGGGGAATCAATACTGCGGAAGGTTTGTCGGGCAGGAAAACGGAAATGTTATTTTGCGTAAAACGCAGTACCGGTTTTCGGACGATGCGCAGAAATGCTTGGACATTGCACGAAATATGATTCTTGGAAAAGTTTATAATGAGCGCTATGTAGTCAATCGCGCTATACGAGATCATGAAATGAGAGTCAATGTTGAAAAAATGCGTCATGCTTCTGAATTGCTGCAAAATGCCGTTGAGAATATCAGGAATTGTCAGGGTCTGGACGAATTAAGAGGATATGAAGGGGAGGCGGCGACAGTTTACTTTCATGTATTTGACGAATTGATCTTGCAAAATAAAGAGCAATTTCGATTTGATGGAAGAAATAAGCGTCCGCCGCTTGACAATGTGAACGCGCTTTTGTCATTTGCGTATTCCCTCTTAGCGAATGAATGTGCTGGAGCGGCATACTCTGTCGGTTTGGATCCATATGTAGGTTTTATGCATCGTGACAGGCCAGGCAGAAAGTCGCTGGCGTTGGATTTGATGGAAGAATTGAGGAGTCCCATTGCGGATAGATTTGTACTGACGCTTATAAACAAACGGCAAGTTGCGCCATCTGATTTTCTGAAAATGGAAGATCATGCGGTCATTATGACAGATTCCGGCAGAAAGGTCGTTATTCAGAGATGGCAGGAGACAAAGCAGGAGGTGATACAGCATCCTTTTTTAAAGGAAAAGGTGCCAGTGGGACTACTGCCCTATGTTCAGGCATTGCTGCTTGCTAGGTATCTGCGGGGAGATTTAGATGCATATCCGCCATTTTTTAAGAGGTAAAAATATGTTGGTATTGATTACATATGATGTAAATACAAAGACCAGTCAAGGTGTAAAGCGTCTGGCAAAAGTGGCCCGAGTATGTGTAAATTACGGGCGGCGGGTGCAGAATTCGGTATTTGAATGTCTGGTTGATAATACGCAGTTTGCCATGATAAAAAAGCAAATTTTGGATATTATTGACGAGGAAGAAGACAGCGTCAGATATTATGTTTTGGGTGAGCAATATAAAAACCGGATAGAACATGTGGGACATGATAGGGGAGTTGATCCTTCGGGAACACTAATCTGTTAATGCGCGAGAGCCAAGCGCCCATTAAAAATGGTATTTATTCGCGTAGGTTTCTGGTACTAAATTAATAGAAATTTAATATGCAGATGCTTATGAATATATATAATATTTATTTTTTTGTGAATATTGTAAAGAGACTGCATATAAAAAGGTAAATTATTAGTTAGTTTTGCTTCGTCCCCCCTGTGGGGACGTGGGTTGAAATCGAAAGACGGGCTTGTGAATGATGACATGGCCGTGTCGTCCCCCCTGTGGGGACGTGGGTTGAAATACAGGTCAAAGCATTCCTAATCTTGCAGATTACTTCGTCCCCCCTGTGGGGACGTGGGTTGAAATGGGGAACACACTCAAAAGATTGCCAACGCCACAAGTCGTCCCCCCTGTGGGGACGTGGGTTGAAATAAAAGCCTTGCATTTTGTCGGTATGACTTGCAAGTCGTCCCCCCTGTGGGGACGTGGGTTGAAATCGTGAACCTCCTTTTTACAGCGGGGTCAACATCATCGTCCCCCCTGTGGGGACGTGGGTTGAAATAAAAGCCTTGCATTTTGTCGGTATGACTTGCAAGTCGTCCCCCCTGTGGGGACGTGGGTTGAAATTCAAAAATCTCCACCATGCGCCGCTGTGCCGCCGTCGTCCCCCCTGTGGGGACGTGGGTTGAAATCTCCTCAAACAATCCCTCTTGCGGATCATTCTCGTCGTCCCCCCTGTGGGGACGTGGGTTGAAATATCAAGCACTATCAGCTTTTTGAATCCATTTAAGTCGTCCCCCCTGTGGGGACGTGGGTTGAAATATCTTCGCTCCTTTGTGACGATTTGTGCGCTCGGTCGTCCCCCCTGTGGGGACGTGGGTTGAAATTGCATTTCCTCCGGCATAGATCCGGCACGAAGCCTCGTCCCCCCTGTGGGGACGTGGGTTGAAATATCTTCGCGCCTTTGTGACGATTTGTGCGCTCGGTCGTCCCCCCTGTGGGGACGTGGGTTGAAATGAAAAGATAACCAACATAGTATATAAGCCATTTAATCGTCCCCCCTGTGGGGACGTGGGTTGAAATCGCTAACAGAACTCGTATCATCAATGACGCTTTCTCGTCCCCCCTGTGGGGACGTGGGTTGAAATCCATTTCCTCCTAAAATTTGTTTTTATGACTCTTTCGTCCCCCCTGTGGGGACGTGGGTTGAAATTGACATTGACAAAGGGGAAACGTGAGGAAGTAAGTCGTCCCCCCTGTGGGGACGTGGGTTGAAATGTTATCGCCCCGATAATCAGTACCGCTATGTCGTTCGTCCCCCCTGTGGGGACGTGGGTTGAAATTCCCAGCGACGAGACGGCGGTAAATGACGTAAATTCGTCCCCCCTGTGGGGACGTGGGTTGAAATCCACATGGTACATATGTTTTGGGACTGGATGGCCACGTCCCCCCTGTGGGGACGTGGGTTGAAATGGCACTGGTGTTTTGATGTATCGGAAAAGCGGCTCGTCCCCCCTGTGGGGACGTGGGTTGAAATTGTTAGCGGAATTTGCAAAGAAGCATTTCACGATTCGTCCCCCCTGTGGGGACGTGGGTTGAAATTGAAATGTCGCCCCACCTGTGAGATAGCTATTTTTCGTCCCCCCTGTGGGGACGTGGGTTGAAATGATATCCCGGTGTTAATCTCTTCCTTTGAGCCGTTCGTCCCCCCTGTGGGGACGTGGGTTGAAATTTTTTCGGACATATCGAAACACCTCCATTTTCCACGTCGTCCCCCCTGTGGGGACGTGGGTTGAAATGTCAGGATGCCTGTCTGCATGTCAAAGGTCACATCGTCGTCCCCCCTGTGGGGACGTGGGTTGAAATCGCAAGGATTTAGGATATTGGGTGCATATGGCAGTCGTCCCCCCTGTGGGGACGTGGGTTGAAATCTTTAACCTCCGGCGGCGTCTCCGGCCACTGTGGTCGTCCCCCCTGTGGGGACGTGGGTTGAAATCGCCGAAGTCAATTCCTATGGTTATCATGGTAAAGTCGTCCCCCCTGTGGGGACGTGGGTTGAAATCGTCCAGTCAATAGCCTGTCCGCAATCCTCCCCTGTCGTCCCCCCTGTGGGGACGTGGGTTGAAATCTTCTAACCCTTGTATTTTTGCGTATAGCCATCGCGTCGTCCCCCCTGTGGGGACGTGGGTTGAAATTCCTTTTTATATCTCCTTGCCCCTGCATTGCTCCGTCGTCCCCCCTGTGGGGACGTGGGTTGAAATTCCATAGAGTCCACCTTCTTCCGGCATCTGCTCTGTCGTCCCCCCTGTGGGGACGTGGGTTGAAATTTGTTTGCAGAATTAAATATGCTTCATACTCTGTCGTCGTCCCCCCTGTGGGGACGTGGGTTGAAATTTGTATCATCCATCCGTTGACATTCCAAAAAACTTGTCGTCCCCCCTGTGGGGACGTGGGTTGAAATCCATCTGAAGTTTTGTACACATTCGCACCCGCGGTCGTCCCCCCTGTGGGGACGTGGGTTGAAATAATCCGACTGTAAAGAAATTAAAGGCTGTGGCTGAGTCGTCCCCCCTGTGGGGACGTGGGTTGAAATATCACATTTCCGTTTGGGTTACGCCTTGCAACTGTCGTCCCCCCTGTGGGGACGTGGGTTGAAATTCCTATCTGCAAAAAAGAAATCTGTGTCAAAGGAAGTCGTCCCCCCTGTGGGGACGTGGGTTGAAATACAGATGTAATGTTCTACTTTCTTCATTTTCCCAGTCGTCCCCCCTGTGGGGACGTGGGTTGAAATCGGCTGGTGGACATTGGAATAAATCCATGCGCCGTCGTCCCCCCTGTGGGGACGTGGGTTGAAATAACGTGGCTATGAGTACGGATGTCTGGATTCCGAGTCGTCCCCCCTGTGGGGACGTGGGTTGAAATTTAATGCGGTCTGCAATCGGCACATCTTCTTTCCGTCGTCCCCCCTGTGGGGACGTGGGTTGAAATCTGTTGATATTGATATCGACAAAGAAATCATGGAGTCGTCCCCCCTGTGGGGACGTGGGTTGAAATAGTGATAGGTATTTCGCTCATTGTCTTTTTGGCGTCGTCCCCCCTGTGGGGACGTGGGTTGAAATGTTTAACTCCGTACAGTCAGGAGTTAAAACATCGTCGTCCCCCCTGTGGGGACGTGGGTTGAAATTCAATGATGGAGATCACACTGTTTACTTCGGTCGGTCGTCCCCCCTGTGGGGACGTGGGTTGAAATTGCAAAAGGACTATGACCGCCTATCCTATCGCATGGTCGTCCCCCCTGTGGGGACGTGGGTTGAAATAGCAGGGGGCGTTGAGAAACAGTGTGAACTATCCGTCGTCCCCCCTGTGGGGACGTGGGTTGAAATCCATCTGAAGTTTTGTACACATTCGCACCCGCGGGGTCGTCCCCCCTGTGGGGACGTGGGTTGAAATAAAACTTCCGGCGGAAATGTATCTGGAGTTGTACCGTCGTCCCCCCTGTGGGGACGTGGGTTGAAATAAAGAGTGGGATTGTATAGCTGATGCCGCTGAATGTCGTCCCCCCTGTGGGGACGTGGGTTGAAATCAGTCACAGAACCGTGTTTCGCTTGTGCGTTTGCGTCGTCCCCCCTGTGGGGACGTGGGTTGAAATCCACATGGTACATATGTTTTGGGACTGGATGGCCAGTCGTCCCCCCTGTGGGGACGTGGGTTGAAATGGCTGTTTCATCTGCTTCGTGGGTATCGGTGCAGTCGTCCCCCCTGTGGGGACGTGGGTTGAAATTTATGATTCACTTGCGGCTTATTTTCGGGATTTGTCGTCCCCCCTGTGGGGACGTGGGTTGAAATCGCCCATTCTTCCCATTTTGCCGCCCATAACGGAGTCGTCCCCCCTGTGGGGACGTGGGTTGAAATATGCCGGATAGTGTCCGTATACGCCAGATGAAAGTCGTCCCCCCTGTGGGGACGTGGGTTGAAATACACCTGTTACTGGTGTTCCTGCCAAAACATCCCGTCGTCCCCCCTGTGGGGACGTGGGTTGAAATTTTGATGTTGTTCTGACAGATGCTACTTCTGCCGTCGTCCCCCCTGTGGGGACGTGGGTTGAAATTCCAGCTTAATCTTATGCTCGGACAACCGCTCGATGTCGTCCCCCCTGTGGGGACGTGGGTTGAAATATCGCCAGATCGAGGATCCTCTCATAAATCGCATCGTCGTCCCCCCTGTGGGGACGTGGGTTGAAATTCCATTTCTGCCGCCAATGCTTCCAGTTTTTCCCCGTCGTCCCCCCTGTGGGGACGTGGGTTGAAATATTATCTCCCTCCAATCTCAAACCTCGGTATCAGGTCGTCCCCCCTGTGGGGACGTGGGTTGAAATAATACCTCCATATCCTTAATATCCACCACGCTTTCGTCGTCCCCCCTGTGGGGACGTGGGTTGAAATATCAAATATCTTCATCATTTCTTGTATTATATCGTCGTCCCCCCTGTGGGGACGTGGGTTGAAATGGGTGGAGTAACCCATCATTGCGATCATACCAGGTCGTCCCCCCTGTGGGGACGTGGGTTGAAATACTCTGACTCTCTGTCCCATTAAATACATCGCCTCGTCGTCCCCCCTGTGGGGACGTGGGTTGAAATACGTCTACTTGCGGTTGCTCTATATATGCACACGGTCGTCCCCCCTGTGGGGACGTGGGTTGAAATTGCTGTGGCTGGTTGTAAAAACTCTGCATAAGGTGTCGTCCCCCCTGTGGGGACGTGGGTTGAAATGCCGGATACCGTTACCTCTGTGCCACCCTGTACAGTCGTCCCCCCTGTGGGGACGTGGGTTGAAATCCTTCTTTGCCAAGAAAGCATTGAGAATTAGGCGTCGTCCCCCCTGTGGGGACGTGGGTTGAAATATCATTTCCCAGACGTTCCCGCTCTCGTTTTCCGTCGTCCCCCCTGTGGGGACGTGGGTTGAAATCCTATTCCCACATACGTATTATAGCACATTTTTGTCGTCCCCCCTGTGGGGACGTGGGTTGAAATCTCTTTCGGTGTCTTTTTGCCGTTGATGTAGATTGTCGTCCCCCCTGTGGGGACGTGGGTTGAAATGCCGTGTCAAGCTGCCCTTTGTAGGTGTCCCGGTCGTCGTCCCCCCTGTGGGGACGTGGGTTGAAATATGTTTGCGCCCTGTGTCAGCTCAATGCGAACATTGTCGTCCCCCCTGTGGGGACGTGGGTTGAAATATCCTGTCATACTGCGGCTGCAGGTCGTTTGCCGTCGTCCCCCCTGTGGGGACGTGGGTTGAAATTCCGTACATCTCAATGAAATTCCATAACAGAAAGTCGTCCCCCCTGTGGGGACGTGGGTTGAAATTTCGCCATGTTGTAGTTGACGTCCTGAATCAACGGTCGTCCCCCCTGTGGGGACGTGGGTTGAAATTGCGTCAACGACCGTTGCGTCCGACGGGGCGAACGGTCGTCCCCCCTGTGGGGACGTGGGTTGAAATTCGACTTGATCCTTTGTGAAAAGAAACGCTTTTGCCGTCGTCCCCCCTGTGGGGACGTGGGTTGAAATACGGAATTCGTCATTTGTTTTATACAGATAGACGAGTCGTCCCCCCTGTGGGGACGTGGGTTGAAATCAGAAGCCAGTCAACCGTTACATTCAGCACTTTAGGTCGTCCCCCCTGTGGGGACGTGGGTTGAAATGATAAAGTCCCGCGCTTCCTGTTCGTCATCGAACCGTCGTCCCCCCTGTGGGGACGTGGGTTGAAATAAATTCCGGTTTTCAATTTCCTGCGCCGTCATTGTCGTCCCCCCTGTGGGGACGTGGGTTGAAATGTATGTTTCGCCGCCCTGAAGCGGAACTGCCTTGACCGTCGTCCCCCCTGTGGGGACGTGGGTTGAAATCTTAAACGTCGCCAGATGAATATATCCGGATCCTGTCGTCCCCCCTGTGGGGACGTGGGTTGAAATATAGCGACCTTCTGGAACGCCACTTCCTCGATTATGTCGTCCCCCCTGTGGGGACGTGGGTTGAAATCTCACATACCCCTTCCAGATTGTCGAAGGACAGGCTGTCGTCCCCCCTGTGGGGACGTGGGTTGAAATATAAATGCGCTGAACGATACGGCGAAGAACAGAGTCGTCCCCCCTGTGGGGACGTGGGTTGAAATTCGGTTATGAGATATTCGGTGGTCTTTCTATCGGGTCGTCCCCCCTGTGGGGACGTGGGTTGAAATAACTCATAGATCAAAACAGCGTGTTATGGCGATCGTCGTCCCCCCTGTGGGGACGTGGGTTGAAATCTCAATCTCCTGATAAGGTATTTGAGGGAGCGGGGTCGTCCCCCCTGTGGGGACGTGGGTTGAAATTCCGTATGGTGATTTTGATATGTACCTTTTTCCGTCGTCCCCCCTGTGGGGACGTGGGTTGAAATTCCGTCGTATTGTCCAGCGCATTTACGAAGATGCGGTCGTCCCCCCTGTGGGGACGTGGGTTGAAATTTTAATGCAAAAAATACAAACATCCTCAAAAGCAGTCGTCCCCCCTGTGGGGACGTGGGTTGAAATTTGCATTGCTAACCGTATTCTCCACCATGAGTATGATGTCGTCCCCCCTGTGGGGACGTGGGTTGAAATACCATGAGTATAGTAATTCGATTACCTCCCCCAGTCGTCCCCCCTGTGGGGACGTGGGTTGAAATTTTGATACTTGAGGAGGTTTGATGTGTGGTTTGTTGTCGTCCCCCCTGTGGGGACGTGGGTTGAAATCTGTATTGTCGATCGTATTCTTCACCACGAGTATGTCGTCCCCCCTGTGGGGACGTGGGTTGAAATTGCTACCCAGTTTATAGGGTTTTGTGATTATGTTGTCGTCCCCCCTGTGGGGACGTGGGTTGAAATCAGAGAGGTGATACAAACTCCAGATTATCAGCAAGTCGTCCCCCCTGTGGGGACGTGGGTTGAAATATAAAAACGCAGAGATTTATGCAACCTGAAACTCAGGTCGTCCCCCCTGTGGGGACGTGGGTTGAAATTGAGTGAGAAGAATAACATCACCCCCTTAAAAGAGTCGTCCCCCCTGTGGGGACGTGGGTTGAAATACACAAGGAAAATAAACAACAGTACCGTGCACCAAAGTCGTCCCCCCTGTGGGGACGTGGGTTGAAATCTCAATCTCCTGATAAGGTATTTGAGGGAGCGGGGGTCGTCCCCCCTGTGGGGACGTGGGTTGAAATCTCAATCTCCTGATAAGGTATTTGAGGGAGCGGGGTCGTCCCCCCTGTGGGGACGTGGGTTGAAATAAAACGACAGGATAAAAAAAGTTACGATGGCGCTGTCGTCCCCCCTGTGGGGACGTGGGTTGAAATTACCACCATTGATGTTTTTGATCGTGTGATTGATGTCGTCCCCCCTGTGGGGACGTGGGTTGAAATTTATGTACTGCATGGGGCACTAAAGTGCCCCATGCGTCGTCCCCCCTGTGGGGACGTGGGTTGAAATATCGATAAAACATACAGAATGTTCGGGAAATACGTCGTCCCCCCTGTGGGGACGTGGGTTGAAATTGGAAATACGTAATCACCCAATAAAGATACATCGTCGTCCCCCCTGTGGGGACGTGGGTTGAAATACACCCCCCGCAAAACAATTTTATCGCCAAAAAGGTCGTCCCCCCTGTGGGGACGTGGGTTGAAATACACCCCCCGCAAAACAATTTTATCGCCAAAAAGTGTCGTCCCCCCTGTGGGGACGTGGGTTGAAATACTAAGACCAATAATATGTATTATACTGATCTTTGTCGTCCCCCCTGTGGGGACGTGGGTTGAAATAAAATTGCTTTTTCAGAACGAGAAAGACGCACCGGAGTCGTCCCCCCTGTGGGGACGTGGGTTGAAATTTTATTAATCGGAGGGTGTCAAGATGATCGTGGAAGTCGTCCCCCCTGTGGGGACGTGGGTTGAAATTCTGTATCGTTGATCGTATTCTTTACCACGAGTAGTCGTCCCCCCTGTGGGGACGTGGGTTGAAATATCGGCAAATGATGCGTCTGCAAGTATTCTGCTTGTCGTCCCCCCTGTGGGGACGTGGGTTGAAATTAGCCGTGATCGGAGACATTAGTAGTCTCCAACTCGTCGTCCCCCCTGTGGGGACGTGGGTTGAAATTCGAGTGACCGGAGGGTGTCAAGATGACCGTGGAAGTCGTCCCCCCTGTGGGGACGTGGGTTGAAATCTCTTGCTCATTGCAGGATACGGCGTAGGCATGTGTCGTCCCCCCTGTGGGGACGTGGGTTGAAATTGATCAGCTCTCTGTGCTCCAAAGTATTGATGATGTCGTCCCCCCTGTGGGGACGTGGGTTGAAATAAGAAGCTTTAAGCTACTATGAGTGTCTGCTCTAGTCGTCCCCCCTGTGGGGACGTGGGTTGAAATTTCTAAATAACGGCCGAATACTACCCACCTGCCTGTCGTCCCCCCTGTGGGGACGTGGGTTGAAATTTCCTGCTCCCGATTTGTATTTGTCGTACTCTTTGTCGTCCCCCCTGTGGGGACGTGGGTTGAAATAATATTGAATCATTGACTGATCTGTGCAACTGGGGTCGTCCCCCCTGTGGGGACGTGGGTTGAAATTGTCTGTTTCGTAATGGCTTGCATCAGATACAAGTCGTCCCCCCTGTGGGGACGTGGGTTGAAATTGATCGTAACCGATATTTGCATTGTTGCAAGCGGGTCGTCCCCCCTGTGGGGACGTGGGTTGAAATAATCTCCAGCTTGTCCGCGACATACGGAACATTGAGGTCGTCCCCCCTGTGGGGACGTGGGTTGAAATATTGTTGAACTTATCAATGCCGCCATATTCGACGTCGTCCCCCCTGTGGGGACGTGGGTTGAAATATCTGTATGCTTAATGTAATTTGCGCTAACTGTTGTCGTCCCCCCTGTGGGGACGTGGGTTGAAATAGCCGATTCAATCCACATATTAAGTGCATTGCAGTCGTCCCCCCTGTGGGGACGTGGGTTGAAATTCCTCTGTCTCCAGCACTGTCACCACGCCCATGGGGTCGTCCCCCCTGTGGGGACGTGGGTTGAAATCTTTCCGATTCATTCTTGAATCATTGAAAATTTGTCGTCCCCCCTGTGGGGACGTGGGTTGAAATCTGAATAGTTGCCGGACATTGGACATGTGCGTTTGTCGTCCCCCCTGTGGGGACGTGGGTTGAAATATTATCACGACTGTTCAACTCAAATACCGCCGTGGTCGTCCCCCCTGTGGGGACGTGGGTTGAAATCATCTTGTAGTGCCATTTTTGCCAACTGCCCAAGTCGTCCCCCCTGTGGGGACGTGGGTTGAAATCCGCTCCCTCTGATATTTCTGACATCCATATAGAGTCGTCCCCCCTGTGGGGACGTGGGTTGAAATAGCCAACCACGACTTTGTTACTTATGATGATGTTGTCGTCCCCCCTGTGGGGACGTGGGTTGAAATTCACTGTGGTATGGGATCATACGGAACCCATTGAGGTCGTCCCCCCTGTGGGGACGTGGGTTGAAATTCCAGAAAGGATCAATCAGCTTGCCGCAAAAGCAGTCGTCCCCCCTGTGGGGACGTGGGTTGAAATCCTCGGTGTGGTAGGTCAGCGGTCGCCCTGTCGGCGTCGTCCCCCCTGTGGGGACGTGGGTTGAAATATATGAAGTTTTACATCAATCTGGGGATATTATGTCGTCCCCCCTGTGGGGACGTGGGTTGAAATAATCGGTTAGAAGTAGAAAATGAGACGAAAAAATGTCGTCCCCCCTGTGGGGACGTGGGTTGAAATAACCTGTGCTTTGATATCCTCCCTGCGCAAAGCGGTCGTCCCCCCTGTGGGGACGTGGGTTGAAATGACTGTACTTAGACGCAGATGGAAAGCATCCCATGTCGTCCCCCCTGTGGGGACGTGGGTTGAAATGTAGTGGCTTGCCTCGGATTTGAACCATATTATTTTTTTAGCACACACCGTATTTTGGGTTTTTTCAGGACATTGGGGTTTCAGAACTTTCAGGGGCCGCCAAATGGAGACATGATGCCTTCCGCCTATAGGGACAGTGAGGATATGCAGATTTGGCCGCTGGAAGGATCTGTCAGAGAGTTTGACGACTATATCATCGTGAAGATTGGTGACTTTTGACTTTGAGGTAGAAACGGCTGTTCTTTAATAGAGTGGGGACTGTCATGCGACAGTCCCCACTTTCAAAACGCCTATTTTTTGGAGATCGCCGCTCTCTTTCTCAGGGTGGCGTCCAGAATCTTTTTGCGGATCCTGAGTTTGCCGGGGGTGACTTCCAAAAGTTCGTCCGTGTCTATAAAGTCCAAAGCCTGCTCTAAGGAGAGGATCTTGGGCGGCGTCAGGCGCAGCGCTTCGTCGGCGCTGGAAGCTCGGGTGTTGGTCAGTTGCTTTCTCTTGCAGACATTGATTTCGATGTCCTCCGCCTTGCCGGTCTGACCCACCACCATGCCGGAGTAGACCTTCTCACCGGGGCCGATAAAGAGGATGCCGCGCTCCTGGGCGTTGAACAGTCCGTAAGTGATCGACTCGCCCGCCTCAAAAGCGATCAAAGAACCTTGTTTGCGATATTGAATGTCTCCTTTAAAGGGGGCGTAACCGTCAAACACGGTGTTTAAGATGCCGTTACCCTTGGTATCCGTCAAAAACTCGCCTCTGTAACCGATCAGTCCTCTGGCAGGGATAGAAAATTCCAGGCGGGTGTAAGTGCCGCCTGCGATGGAACCCATGTTGCGCAGTTCTCCCCTTCTCTGGCCCAGCTTTTCGATGACGGCGCCCGCGAACTCGTTGGGCACGTCAATATAGGCAAGCTCCATGGGTTCCAATGTTTTGCCGTTTTCGTCTGTGCGGTAGAGCACTTCCGCCTTGCTGACTGCAAATTCAAAGCCTTCGCGCCGCATATTTTCAATCAGCACGGACAGATGCAGTTCGCCGCGGCCCGATACCTTGAAACGATCCGCAGAGTCCGTCTCTTCCACCCGCAGGGATACATCCGTGTTCAACTCTTTAAACAGCCTGTCCCGCAGATGACGGCTGGTGACATATTTTCCCTCCAGACCGGCCAGGGGAGAATCGTTTACCATAAAGTCCATGGCGATCGTGGGTTCGCTGATCTTCTGGAAGGGGATGGGGACTACCGCCTCAGGGGAGCAGAGCGTGTCGCCGATATGGATGTCCGCGATGCCGGATATGGCGACGATGGAGCCGATGCCGGCCTCCTTCACCTCCACCTTGTTCAGTCCGTCGAACTCATAAAGTTTGCTGACTTTGACTTTGGTCTGCTTGTCGGGTTCGTGGTGGTTGCAGATGACGACTTCCTGATTGACCCGAATGGAGCCGTTGTCCACTTTGCCCACACCGATGCGCCCCACATATTCGTTGTAATCGATGGTGCTGATCAACACCTGTGTGCCCGCATCGGGATCGCCCTCAGGGGCCGGAATATAGTCCAAAATCGTCTCAAAGAGCGGTTCCATACTGGTGCCGGGGGCAGCCGGATCCAGGGAGGCGATCCCCGTTTTGGCGGATGCATAGACGAAGGGGCAGTCTAACTGGGCGTCGTCCGCGTCCAGCTCCAAAAACAACTCCAAAACCTCGTCCACCACTTCGTCCGGACGCGCCTCGGGGCGGTCAATCTTGTTGATGCACACCACAACGGGAAGTTTTAATTCCAAAGCCTTTCGCAGTACGAATTTGGTCTGGGGCATGGAACCCTCGAAAGCGTCTACCACCAGTATGACGCCATTGACCATCTTCAGTACGCGTTCCACCTCGCCGCCAAAGTCCGCGTGGCCGGGGGTATCTATAATGTTGATCTTGGTATTTTTGTAGGTGACCGCGGTGTTCTTGGAGAGAATGGTAATGCCTCGCTCGCGCTCGATGTCGTTGGAGTCCATGACGCGCTCGGCAACCTCCTGATTCTCGCGGAATACGCCGCTCTGTTTTAACAGCTCGTCCACCAGGGTGGTCTTGCCGTGGTCTACATGCGCGATAATCGCAACATTTCTGATATCTTCTCTCTTTTGTCTCATTTGATTCCTGCCTTTCTGTTATAGGATGGAAGGCTTCGGCCCGAACGCTGCCGAACCTTGCCGACAGACCGTGCAAAAGCGCGAAACCGTTCCGATTTCGTCGATTTTTTTTAAAACTCATATTTCAAACCGTTACAGTATAGCACCATTTTTTTGCCGGTGCAAGAGGAAAGGGCGGTTTTGGACGGAATGATTGCTTTTACAAACGGTTTTTAATGCAGAACAAAACGGAATACGCTCGAAAAGCGTCGTTTTGCGCGATGAAATCGAGTATTATTTTCCATCGAAGTATAGTATAAATGTATAAATAGTATCATATGCGCGTTAAGAAAAAATCTTAAAGTGTAAGAAGGGAGAACAAAAATGACAGATAAGGTAATTGAAAACAACCAGGTAACGGTGATGGGGGAGATCGTGAGCGGTTTCTCTTACAGCCATGAGATTTTCGGGGAAGGATTTTACATGGTGGACGTGAGCGTGAAGCGGCTGAGCGAGAGCTATGATATCATTCCGGTGATGGTGTCGGAGAGGCTTTTGGATGTGTCCGGCGACTATGTGGGGATGCTGATCTGTGTGAATGGGCAGTTTCGCTCTTACAACCGCCATGAGGAGAAAAAAAACAGGCTGGTTTTGTCGGTCTTTGCCAGAGAGATAGAATTTGTGGAGCAGGTGGAGGAGAGTTCCAAGACCAATCAGATCTATCTGGACGGCTATATCTGTAAGGAACCCATCTACCGTAAGACGCCTTTGGGGAGGGAGATCGCCGATCTGCTTCTGGCCGTCAACCGACCCTATGGGAAATCGGACTATATCCCTTGTATCTGCTGGGGGCGTAACGCGCGTTATGCAAACAATTTCAGAGTGGGCGAACGCTGCACCATATGGGGGCGTATCCAGAGCAGGGAGTACATGAAAAAGCTGGATGAGGAGCATGTGGAAAAAAGGGTGGCGTTTGAAGTGTCCGTGAGCAAACTGGAACTCGTTGCGGAGGATCAGGAGGAAGCGGGAATGGACGAATACGGCTGAATGGTTCAAAAGTTGCCAAAAATGTGAAAATATGTTATACTCACAGCAATAAATGTGTATGGCTGCATCTACTGTGAGGTACGGATATGGGAGAAGGAAGGATTGATATTTATACGGGCGACGGCCGCGGCAAGTCGCCGGCGGCTGTGGGGCGCGCGATACAGGCGGCTGCCGAAGGCAAAAGCGTAGTGATCATTCAGTTTTTAAAGGGCAAAGGACTCAGCGATTCGGAGTTTTTAAAGAGACTGGAGCCGGAGATCAAGGTATTCCGCTTTGAGAAATCCGGCGGAAATTATGAGGAACTTTCAGAGGACAAAAAGCAGGACGAGATCTGCAACATCAAGAACGGCCTCAACTATGCCAAGAAGGTGCTCGGCACGGGAGAGTGCGATCTTTTGGTGCTGGACGAGGTGTTGGGATTGGTGGAGAATGATATCCTCTCCGTGGAGGAGCTGAAGGCGCTTTTAAAGTGCAGGGAAGATACCAGCATTATTATGACGGGGATCCATTTAAATGATGAGATCTGTATCCTTGCGGACGAGGTGTCCAAGATCGAGACGATAAAATTCAAGGTTTGGGAATAAAAGCATTGACATACAAAGGGCAAAATGCTATCATACATGTAATCAGAAAGATAGAGGTTGCGTATTTCAAGAGTATCTCTCCTGATGTGGCAGGCACAGTCGAGGGAGTGGGAAAGGGGAATACGCCGAAAGGGACGGTGTACTGCGGATCGTTTCCTTGGGCATGGGGTCAACAGCTTCATGACTGTCATCTAGCGATAGATGGGGCGCTATCAGAGGATTGGGTTTTGTATACTATCCGCCGGCGCCGTAGGGTGTCGGCGGTGTTTTGTGTGGGCGTATCTCCCATAGACGAAGCAGAATGGAGGAAGGATTATGGCAATTTTTAAAGGAGCAGGCGTGGCGATCGTCACACCCATGAAGGAAAACGGCGAGGTGGATTTCGAGCAGTTTCGCAAACTGGTTGAATTTCAGGTGGAAAACGGCACAGATGCGATTATTGTGTGCGGCACCACGGGCGAGGCGTCCACTTTGACCCATGAGGAGCATTTAGAGACGATCCGCTATTGTGTGGAGGTCGTGGCGGGAAGGATTCCTGTGATCGCAGGAACCGGCTCCAACTGTACGTCCACGGCGGTGTATCTCTCCACGGAGGCGGAGAAGTATGGAGCGGACGGCCTTTTGCTGGTATCTCCCTATTATAATAAAGCGACTCAGAACGGCCTGTACGGACATTTCAAGACCATCGCGGAGTCCGTGAAGATTCCGGTGATCCTTTACAATATTCCCGGGCGCACAGGCTGCAATATTCTGCCGGAGACGATCGTGAGACTGTGCAAGGATGTGGACAATATCATAGGCGTCAAGGAGGCAAGCGGCAATATCGGGCAGATTGCGCATCTGGCGGCGCTGTCCCATGGCTATGTGGACATTTACTCCGGGGACGACAATCAGATTCTTCCCATATTGGCCCTGGGCGGTTCCGGCGTGATCTCCGTGCTCTCCAACATTGCGCCCAGGCAGACCCATGAGATCTGTCAAAAGTTTTTTGACGGGGACATCGAGGGCAGCCGCAGGATGCAGTTGGAGGCGCTTGATCTGTGCAGCGCCCTGTTTTGCGAGGTCAATCCGATTCCGGTCAAGAAGGCTCTGCAACTGATGGGAATGTGCACGGGAACGCTGCGTATGCCTTTGACGCCGATGGAGGAGGCCAACGCGAAAAAGCTTGAGGAAGAAATGAGAAAATATGGATTATTGGGGTGAAGAGAAGTACGGAGAATAGGTGAAACTGTCAGAACGATGAGGAGGTTGAAATGATAAGAATCATCATGCACGGATGTAACGGGAAAATGGGTCAGGTGATCAGCAAAATGATCGAGGAGGATCCCGACACCCAGATGGCGGCGGGAATCGACGCGAGAGACGACGGACACAACCCGTATCCGGTGTTTACCGACATCAGACAATGCGATATAGAGGCGGACTGCCTGATCGACTTTTCTGTGGCGGACGCCGTGGACGGCATGTTGGATTACTGTGTGGCGCACAAGCTGCCCTGCGTACTCTGCACCACAGGTTTAAACGAGGCGCAGTTGAAAAAAGTGCAGGAGGCGTCCCAAAAAACGGCGGTCTTAAAATCTGCCAACATGTCCGTAGGGATCAACATGCTCTTTAAGATTCTCAAGGAGGCGGCTGCCGTTTTGGCTCCGGCGGGTTTTGATATCGAGATTGTGGAGAAGCATCACAACCTGAAACTGGATGCGCCCAGCGGAACGGCTCTGGCGTTGGCGGACGCCATCAATGAAGAATTTGACAATTCTTATGAATACATATATGACAGAAGCGGCAGGAGAGAGAAAAGGCCCAAGAAGGAAATCGGTATCAGCGCGTTGCGCGGGGGCACGATTGTGGGCGATCACGATGTGGTTTTTGCGGGGGAGGACGAGGTGGTCACATTCTCCCACAGAGCCTACTCCAAAGCAGCGTTTGGGAAAGGTGCGGTTCAGGCGGCCAAGTTTCTTGCGGGCCGCGGGCCTGGTCTGTATGATATGAGCAACGTGATCGAAGGCTGACAAAGAAAGCACCTTCCGTCGCCGGCGTTCGATTGTCGGTGCAGAAGGTGCTTTTCGTCCTGTTACCGGAAAAGGTTGTTGTTGTCCGTGCCGCTGGTCACGCTATTGTTGTAATAGTCGGCGCTGCCGCGGCTTCCATTGCCAGTCAGATCAAACAGGCCGTCGGCGGTATCGTCAAACATATTGTCGATCATCCTGCCGGCGTTCTCTAAGACGTTGCCGTCGTCTGCGCCGTTGTTGCCATTGGCATTGTTAGTGCCATTGGCATTGTTAGTGCCGTTGGTATTGTTGTTGCCGTTGCCATTGGTGTTGCTAGTGCTGTTGGCATTGTTACCGTTGGTGTTGTTGCCATTGGTGCTGTTAGTGCTGTTAGTGCCGTTGGTGTTGCTGCCATTGGTGCCGTTGGTGTTGTTGCCATTGGTGCCGTTAGTGTTGTTGTCATTGGTGCTGTTAGTGCCGTTGGCGTTGCTGCCATTGGTGTTGTTAGTGCCGTTGGCGTTGCTGCCGTTGGTGGTGTTGCTGCCATTGGTACTGTTGCCATTGGCATTGTTGCCGGCATCACCTGTGTTGCCTGTGCCGTTGACATCGTTGCCGTTTTGGCCATTGTCATCCGAGCCATTGTTCATGCCGTCGTCAACGCCGCTATTGTCATCGGCATTGTTATTGTTGTTGTCGGTGCCGTTTCCGGTACTGTTGCTGTCGGTGCCAGTGGCAGTTCCGGATTGAGATCCGGTTCCTGCCATGTCGCCGCTGCTTGTGTTGTTCTTGTCACCTCCTGCGCAGGCGCTGGCGATGCACATATATGCCACGACCAGCCCCAGCACAAGAATTTTTTTCATGTGCTTTGTCTTTTTCATAGGATCCTCCATTTTGCTCTGTTTTGACCATTTTGGATGGTCCGCAGATAGTATGTGCAAAGTGAAAAAATTTATTCGGCCGTAAAAATCTTGAAAAAAAGCCATTAAATAAAAAAAGAGAGGTAGAAAAAAATGGAATTTCGTCCTTGTATTGACATACACAACGGCAAGGTGAAGCAGATTGTCGGGGGAAGCCTGCGAGATCAGGGAGATCGGGCCAAAGAGAATTTTGTGGCAGAGCAGGATGCCGCCTTTTTTGCAAGGATATACCGGGATGCGGGTTTGAAGGGCGGTCATGTGATCTTATTAAACAGTGCGGACAGTGAATATTTTGCGGAGACTAAAAAACAGGCGCTTGAGGCGCTGGGCGCTTATCCGGACGGATTGCAGGTGGGAGGCGGCGTCACGAAAGAGAACGCGGCGGAATATTTGGACGCGGGCGCATCCCATGTGATCGTCACGTCTTATGTTTTTCGGGATGGCAGGATCCATTTCGACAGGTTGAGAGAACTGGTGCAGACAGTGGGAAAAAACCGGCTGGTGCTGGATGTGAGCTGTAAGAAAAAGAAGGACGGCTATATCGTGATGACGGACCGATGGCAAAAGGAGACAAAGGAGGCGTTGGATAGAGCACTGCTTGCAGAACTTGCAAAATATTGCGATGAATTTTTGATTCACGCGGTGGATGTGGAAGGAAAGGCGGAAGGGATCGAGAGAGACCTGGTGAAGTTTTTGGGAGCAAACTGTGCCTGTCCCGTGACCTATGCGGGCGGCGTTCACAGTCTGGAGGATCTAAAACAGATTAGAGAGCTGGGACGGGGACTGGTGAACGTCACCGTGGGAAGCGCGCTGGATCTCTTCGGTGGGATACTAAAATGGGAGGATGTGTTGGCGGAATGTCAAAAGTGAAAAACAAAGTGAAAAGTTTCTTGCAGGAGATTTTTATTGACGGATTGAGTGGTATGGCTTTGGGGCTGTTCTCAACGCTGATCATCGGTACCATTCTCTCTCAGATCGGCACGCTTTTAGGAGGAACGGTCGGCGCTTATCTGATCGCCATCAGCAATGTGGCTAAGACTGTCACGGGCGCAGGGATCGGCGCAGGCGTGGCGTGTAAGTTTAAGGAGGGACCCTTGGTGACTGTGTCGGCCGCGGTCACGGGCATGATCGGGGCATTTCCCACGGCGGCGGTTTTAGAAAATCTAAAGCTTGGCGCCGCGGGGGAACCCTTGGGGGCTTTTATCGGGGCGATTGTGGCCATCAAGATCGGACATTTGGTGGCGGGGAAGACCAAGATCGATATTCTGGTGACGCCTCTGGTGTCCATCTTATCCGGCGCGGCGGCAGGACTGATAGCTGGCCCGCCCATCACCGCTTTTATGGGTTGGCTGGGCGCGCTGGTGAATTTCAACGTGGAAATGCATCCTGTCATCGGCGGGGTGGTGGTGTCAGTTCTGATGGGCATGATTCTGACGCTGCCGATCAGCTCCGCCGCCATCGGCGTATCCATGAGTATCAGCGGACTGGCGGCCGGTGCGGCCACCGTGGGATGCTGTTGCAATATGGTGGGGTTTGCGGTGGCAAGCTATCGCGAGAACAAGCTGGGCGGCCTGGTGGCACAGGGAGTGGGGACCTCCATGTTACAGGTGCCCAATATTGTGAAAAAACCCATAATCTGGCTGCCTGCCATCCTTTCCAGCGCCATATTGGGCCCGCTGGCGTCGGCGGTGTTTGGCATGACCAGCACGCCCATCGGTTCCGGCATGGGCTCTGCCGGTTTGGTGGGTCAAATCGCTGCCTACGGTTCCATGACGGAGGGCGGCATGAGCGGCGTCACCGCACTCTTGCTGATCTTGTTGATGCATTTTATCCTGCCGGCAGCTTTGACTTTGATCCTATCGGAATGGATGAGGAAAAAGGGATGGATCATGCAGGGAGATATGGCGCTCGATGTATAGTATATTCCGCTGAATAAGCGAGGTTTTTTTTGGAAAGTATTACAAAAATGTTAACAATATATTGATGGATGAGGTTTCTTGTGGTAAAATGATATAGTTTACCGGAGGTGACTTATGATGCATCGAAGAAAACATAAACGAAAAATGAATCATGTAGTGCTTGTTACATCCGATGCCACCAATGCGAAACTGAAGCAGTACCGCATCAAGCCTTGGCTGCTTCATATGTTTACTTTTGTGATATGTGTCGGGATAGGAGTGTTGATCGCTTACTTCCCCTACAGGCAGAAAATGTGGGAGATGGCGCAGTCGCAAAATACGGAACAGTCAGCCGTCGTGCAGGCCTTGGAGGAGGAAAAAGCGGCTCTGGAGGCGGAAGTCAGGACGCTGAGCGAACAGGTTCAGATCTTGAGCGCCACGGTCAATGAAAAAACACAGAGCGAGAGCGTGTTGGCGGAACAGTTGGAGCAGCAGAGTCTTCCTTCGGGATATCCGCTCAAGGGAGGATTGGCTTCCATGGAGGAGACGACAGAGGGTGATCCCATGCTTATCTTTACCGCGTCTGAGGGGATGACGGTGGTAGCGACCGCCAACGGAACTGTGATGTCGGTCAATGATGATACGGAATACGGTCACAATGTATGGATCAATCATGGAAACGGCTATATTACAATCTACCGCAATCAGGGTGAGTCTATCGTAAAACAGGGAGAAACTGTGGTGCAGGGTACGACGCTTTTTGTGATAGGAGAGGATAACGACAAGATGGGATACCAAATGATGAGAGACAGCGAGTATATCGATCCGATGGAAGTACTGTCTATCAGCGGATAGAGCAGATAACGGCATGTTTGCAAAATGATGATAGAGATTTAGATGAGGAGGAAAATATGTTGGGAAAGAAAAGCACAGAAACGAGAATTAGCACTTTATTGGGTCAAGGCGCAGAGATAAACGGTGAGTTCCATGCGGAAGGCTCTGTACGGTTGGATGGAAAGATTCATGGCAATGTGTCGGTGACGGGAAATCTGATTCTGGGCGCCACAGGACTGATCGAGGGCAATATCAATGCGGCTTCTGCTCTGATCGGCGGAGAGGTTTTGGGCAATATTGACGCCACAGACCGGACCGAATTGACCAGCACGGCGAGAGTGTTTGGGGATATACATACCAATGTTGTCGTGATCGACGAGTTTGCTGTTTTCCAGGGTGGATGCAATATGAATCAGGATGTGAATGACAGAAAAGCAAGGGGAGCCGTGCGGTCTGCAGCCCGCGCAGACAAAAAGGCGGCGCAGGCTGCGATGAATGACGCACTCAAAGACGTGGAAGGGGAGAGCCAACAGGAGGGATAAGGTAAGATAGATATCGGTTCACCTTCCTGTAAAATTGTCAGGGTCATGCATATTGTTGAGCAGCCTGTCTCTGGCGCTCTCGTCCTCCCTGGCGACACCTGCGGCCGCTCTGGCCAGGTCCGTGAAAAAGGTGTCCACCCAGGGGAACGGATTGAACATACCGGCTGCCTCCCAGGGATACTCGGGTGAGATCATCATATTGTTATCGTTGACGGTAAAATTCTCATCTTCCGAGGGATATTCCTGGAAGCTTGCGGCGGCGTACCGGACGGCGCCGTGTATGTCATAGTCGTGGGCAAACCCTATAAATTCGGCTTGAATGTGATCTGTCAGCCTCAGTCCGGCGCAGACGTTGATCGTCATGGAACTGTCCGGGCCAAAGGCGGACATATCCACGTCATAGGTGTATGCATACAGATAAATGTCTTCTGACTGTTCAGTCTGATAGTGTTCAAAAGTAAGGTCGGACACGGAATCAGAGTAATTGGCGTCCACATAGTCCCTTATGAGTTGAGAGCAGGCTTCCCAATCCCGGGTAGTCTCTATTGTGTCGTCCAATTTGTCCTGTACCAGACAGGCAATATTGCAGATGCCGTCGCCGGATAAGGAGAGATTGGACCACAGATCTCCCGAACCGAAAGTGCCCACGCTCCATCGGGACGGATAGTCAAAATAGTACTCTCCCATAGAGAAACCGCTGTTTCCGCCGTTGCGCCTGATAAAGCCGGTACGTTTCGTCTGTAGTTGCAGCAGCGTGCCGGGATAAATCATGTCGGGGTCGGAGAGGATGTCGGAGTTTGAGGAGTATAACTCCATGTAGCGGCTGCCTTCTCTCAACAACTTTTGGGAAATACTCCAAAGGCAGTCTCCGGGGAGCACTTCATAGGTGTCGCCGTCCGAATACAATCGGATGACGGAATCTTCCTGTTTTACCAGGTCACTGTCGTAAAGAAGAGGATATGCCTCTTTTGCCTGGACCGGCATGACCGCCATCACCACAGGCAGCGTCATACTACAGATCTGCTTTAGTGCTCGCTCCAATAATCCCATACGCTGGCCTCCTCTCCCAACCAAAGATTTTCCTGTCGATCTTCACATTCGAGCACTTCTCCCGCCGGGACGGATTCCTCATACAGCTCCCAGAAATCAGAGTCAGTGCGATAGGCCTCCAAATCCTGCGCGTCTATGCTGATATAGTAGGTGTCGTTTTGCAGGGTGGTGGAGATCGCGGCGGAAGGCTTTGGATCTAAGGACAGTCCTATGACAAAATTTTTGTCCTCCGTCAGGTAATAAAAGGGTTTACACTGGTAATCCACATTCAATTCTTCGTCTGTCCCGCAAAACCAGGACAAAACGACCTGGCAGCTCTCATCGTCGTCGGGAAAGTAGGTGCCGTCAGGATTGGCTTCATTGAAAGCCTGACTCCAGAGTCTTGCAAATTCCAAATCCATATCAAAGATATCCGCAAGTTCGTAAGCTTCTCCCGTCAACAGATTTACGGTGAGGCCTCTGTCCGTATGCTTGGTCAGCCAGACGGGATTGCCCGGCGCGTAAAGTTCGCAAAAGTTTACGCTGAACAGATATTGGCTGTGATAGCCCACGCGGCATAGCACATCGCTGCAAAATAGCGAAAAATTCTGTTCCTGAAAGGCGAGGACTTCCTCGTCCGGTTCCAGATGCCAGTAGTTCACTCTGTCCATAGCAGAACGATACAGCATATCGTTCAACTGCTCCTGGAGCGTCTCATCGATCCCCTCCAGGCGGGGATATTCCACTGTGATCACATCCCAATAATCATATTGGTCTGAGTATTCCACAAAATATTGTTCCAACTGTACTGTGTAATCCTGATATCCCTTGGCGGAGGAGTCCGCCTGACAGCCGCAGAGGAGGCCGGAAAGCGCCAGCGTCATCACACACACGCCGCCGGTCCTGTTCCTTCGCAAGCTTTTCTTTCCTTTTTCTCTTGTTGTCTCTGTTTTCTGTAAAGACAAGTTTGTGTTTTGATTCATATTTCCTCATTTCCGCGGCGGTATTTGTGAGAGCCGCCTGGCTGTAATGGTGTGACAAGGCCGACATATTGCAGGTTTTGGTATTATTTTATGGGGCGGGATATTTTTTGTCAAGGGTGTGGGGGGGAATAGTTCAGCTATAAAGGGGTTGGGTTTCGAGTTGGGGACACATAGGGACGGAGCAAAAGGTTACAGAGAAGGCTTTCTGTGACGGCCAGATAGGCGTTCCGATGAGCCTCATGCACGGCAATGCCCGCCATTGGACGGGCATCGCCGGAGTCTCATCTCCACATCTGACTCACGTCACAGAAAGCCTTCTCTGTAACCTATGCTCCTGTATCCTGCAATTCCCAAAAGTACACCATCTTTATAATAGCACTCGCTGTAACTATTTCAAAAGGGTGGGATAGCTCGCTAGCGTCTGCTTTTGGAGTATACCGTCCACACAGTTCGGATTACTACATTTGGCAAGAACACATGACATTGCCGATTACCCCGCTGGAGCTCAGTATCCGGCAATGACAGGTATTTTTGCACTGTGTTGGAGTATACCATTCGCACAATGACACTTACTGCAACTATTTCAAAAGGTTCAATTGTTTGTTACTTTTTACACCCATGCCAGTACATCAGTGCCCGTGGGGCAATGAGCCTTAGAACAGCCTTGTGCAGGTCGGAGCGTTTTCTTACAGCGCGGTTAAGTCTCCCAGGGGGAAAAGCACATGGATGTGCTTTTCAGGTTTCATCGGGCATGGATGCCCGTTGAAACCGCCCCGAAAGTTGCAACATTTTGATTCCGCGCTGTTAGAAAACACCCGACCGAAACTCGGCTGTTCTAAGGCTCTTTGCCTCGCGGGCACGTACCTTGCTTGCTACCCTGTGAAAAGTAACAAACTGTTACTACACCAATTCCAAATTTCACCTTCCATATTGACAATCTCCTATGGGAAGTAATATAATATTATAAGTTAGAAATAACTAACTTATGTTTGCGAACAAAAACATGAGTTGCAAATAACATACCACTCTGCATCCTTACATATCATTTGGACACTTGTCACGGGGCAGTTTGGTTTGAGGAGGGCATATGTTTCTTGAGATCAAGCAGGTGAAAAAGGCTTTTGGAGAGGGGAGCAGCCGTGTGGAGGTGCTGCGTGGAATCGACTTGGAGATTGAAAAAGGGGAGTTTTGCGTGTTGTTAGGGCCATCCGGTTCCGGCAAATCCACGCTTTTAAATATCATCGGCGGAATCGACAGCGCGGACTCCGGAAATATCTGTATCGGTGGGGAGCGCATGGCGGATATGAATGAGAAAAAGCTGACTTTGTACCGCAGAAGGCATTTGGGTTATATTTTTCAGATGTATAATTTGATTCCGAATCTGACGGTGAGAGAAAATATTGAGGTGGGCGCGTATCTGAGCAAGGAGCCTTTGAACGTGGAGGAGCTGCTGCGCACGCTGGGACTTTACGAGCACAGAAATAAACGTCCCAATCAGCTTTCGGGCGGGCAGCAGCAGAGGACGGCCATCTGCAGAGCCATCGTCAAGAATCCTGACATCCTGTTGTGTGATGAACCTACGGGAGCGCTGGACTACAATACCTCCAAGGAAATCTTGAAGCTGATCGAGACGGTCAATCAAAAGTATGGCAACACGGTGGTCATGGTCACACACAATGACGCGATCAAGGATATGGCGGACAGAGTCGTGCGTCTGCGGGACGGAATGATACGCAAAAATACCAAAAATGAGAAAAAGTTGTCCGCCGAGATGTTGGATTGGTAGGAGAGGGGACGGCTATGAAGAATCCTTTAAGAAAACGTATTCCCAGAGAATTGCGGCAGGAGTTGGGCAAATATCTGGTGATTTTGGTGCTGATGGTGGGAACCATCGGCTTTGTGTCAGGTTTTTTGGTGGCGGACGGAAGTATGATTCTCGCTTATCAGGAGGGATTTGAAAAATACAATGTGGAGGACGGCAATTTCCGCACAGAAAGGAGTCTGAATCGGGCGCAGAGAAAGGAAATACAGGCATTGGGAATCAGCCTTTACGATCTCTATTATGCGGAGGAAGCGCAAAACAACGGGAGCACCCTGCGTATCTACATGGATCGGGAGGAAGTGAATCTGGTGTGTCTGATGGAGGGAACGATGCCCGAGCGTGCGGATGAGATCGCGGTGGATCGCATGTATGCGGATAACAACGGGATCCGGCCAGGCGATATCCTGGAGGGCGAGGAGAGAAGCTGGAGAGTGACCGGTCTGGTGGCGCTGCCCGACTACAGTTGTCTGTTTGCGGACAATAACGATTCTATGTTTGACGCCGTGAAGTTCGGCGTGGCGGTTGTGACCGAGGAAGCTTTTTTGGAATTTGACAGCGACATGCTTACCTACTGTTACGCCTGGAAATATGACGAGGCGCCCATGAGTGAGGAGCAGGAGCGGGAATGGGCAAAGGAGCTGATGAAAAAGATGACTGCGGAGCTGAAACTTGAAAGTTTCGTCCCGCGGTATGCCAATCAGGCCATCTGTTTTACAGGGGAAGATATGGGCAGCGACAAGGCGATGATGACGACGCTTTTATATATTGTCATTGTGATTCTGGCTTTTGTGTTTGGGGTGACGGAAGGCAATACGATCACCAGAGAAGCCAATGTGATCGGGACGCTGCGGGCGTCCGGTTATACCAGAGGGGAGCTGCTTTTGCATTACATGACCATGCCCTTGACAGTCACGTTCATCAGCGCGCTTTTGGGCAATCTGCTGGGGTATACCTGGTTTAAGGATGTGTGTGCGGGGATGTATTATGGCAGTTACAGTCTGCCCACATATGAGACGGTTTGGAACGCGGAAGCCTTTTGGATGACCACCGCCGTGCCGGTGCTTTTGATGGCGGCAATTTCTTTTGCACTGCTGAAGCGCAAGTTGACGCTTTCGCCGCTCAAGTTTCTGCGTCGGGATCTGCGTCGCGGAAAGCAGAGAAAAAGTCTGCCGCTGCCGCCGTTTCTGCCTTTTTTCTCGCGCTTTCGTCTGCGCGTGGTCTTTCAGAATATGGGAAATTACGCGGTGCTGTTTCTGGGGATTTTGTTTGCCAATATTTTGCTTATGTTTGGACTGGCGCTGCCGGAGCTGCTGGACTATTACCAGAGAGAGCTGGAGGAGAATATGCTCTGTGAATATCAATATCTGCTGCAGATACCGATGGATGCCATGAACGAGGAGCGCAAACTGCAGAGTATGATCCGCATGTTGATGTTTCGAAGCGCTGTGGAGACAGAAAATGAAGACGCCGAAAAATTCAGCTCTTATTCCCTGCAAACCATAGAGGAAACGATTCGGGCGGAGGAGATTCTGTTTTACGGTGTGCAGCAGGACAGCCGCTATATCCCCATAGACACAAGCGGTCAGGAGGTGTACATATCGTCCGCCTACGCGGACAAATATCAGCTCTCTGAGGGCGACTCCATCACTTTGAAGGAGCGATATGAGGAGGAACAGTATACTTTTTATGTGGCGGGGATTTACGATTACATGGGATCGGTGGCCGTCTTTATGAATCAGGCGGCGTTAAATGAGGTTTTTGATCTGGGCGAGGATTATTTTTGCGGCTATCTTTCGGATACGCCGATCACGGATATCGATGAGGAATATATCGCTTCTGTCATAGACTTGGAGGCGTTGACCAAGATTTCCAGGCAGTTGAAGGTTTCCATGGGAAGCATGATGACCTTGGTGGACGGCTTTTCTGTGATCATGTTTGTTGTCCTCATCTATCTGCTGTCCAAGATCATTATAGAGAAAAATGCGCAATCCATCTCGATGGCCAAGATTCTGGGATATCAAAACAGCGAGATCGCCCGCCTGTATATCGCGTCCACCTCTGTCGTGGTGGCGGTGTCTCTGTTAGTAAGCCTGCCGCTGGTGCACAAGATTCTTCTGGTGATCTTTCGGGCGATGTTGTCCACCAGCATGACAGGATGGCTGCCCCTGGTGGTGGAAAATGATGTCTATGTCAAGATGTTTGCGATCGGGATCGCCACTTACGGGATTGTGGCAATCATGGAATACGGGAGGATTCGGAGAGTCCCTATGGAGGAGGCGCTCAAATGCGTGGAATAGAATTGCGGGAGGCGATGAGAATGAAGAAAATGACGGGACAAAAATGGATGGGAAGCCTTGTGCGGTTGAGTGCATGTTGTTTTCTGTGCGCGTGTTTGACAGCCTGCGGCGTGCGGGAGAATGAGGGCGTACAGGCGGATGGGGGCGTACAAGCAGATGGAGATATACAAGCGGACAGTGCGGCAAAAGACGTCCCCGAGGAGGAAGTTCTTCTGTCGGGGAGCGAAAGCGTCAGGGCGGCGGCTTCTTACGGTGAAGGCACTGCGGCGATTGAGGCGCGCAGGGAAGAGGAAGATCGGGTAGATAAGGCTGAGACGGTCTATGTCATGGCCGACGCCGGCGGCAATGTGAAAAAGATTGAAGTGGAGACGGTGTTGCGCGCAAGGGGTTCTACTGCGATTGCGGATTACTCCCTTTTGCAGAATATCCGGAATACAAAGGGGGACGAGGAGGTCACAGAAGGGGAGGACGGCAGTCTTGTGTGGGAGAATCACGGGGAAGATATCTACTATAAGGGCGAGAGTACAGAGGAGCTGCCTGTGACGGTGCAGATCAGCTATTATTTGAACGGCAGCAGGATCGAACCGCAAAAACTGGCGGGCCAGACCGGCGAGATCCGAATCTGCTTTGACTATGAAAACAGGGAGATGCGGACAGTGGAAGCGGATGGGGAGGAACTTTCTGTGTGTGTGCCTTTTACGGCGATGACGCTCTTGGCGCTGCCCGCCGACAAGTTTTTCAATATTGAGGTGGACGGCGGAAAGCTGATCGAGCTGGAGGATACCATGCTGGTGGTGGGAACGGCTTATCCAGGACTCGCGGAGTCCCTTTGCCTGGAGGAGTACGAGCCTACGGAGGATATCGCCATACAGGATCATGTGGAGATGTCGGCCTACGCAGTGGATTTTTCTCTGGAATTTACAGCTACCATTGTCACCACCGGTATCTTTGAGGATGTGGATGAGGAGAGTTTGGAAGACTTGGATGAGCTGATCCGAGATATGACAAAACTCACGGAGGCCACGGATAAACTGGAAGAGGGAGCTTCCAAGCTGTATCAGGGAGCAGGGAGTTTTGGCGAATATCTGAACAGTTTTCTGGAGGGTGTGGACTCGCTCAATCAGGGTGCGGGAGAGCTGACGGAAGGCATGTGGGAGCTGAATAATGCCAAGTGGCAGCTTTTGGAAGGCGCGGACGCGCTGCAGAGCGGTCTGGAAAATATGAACGGCGCGTGGGAGTCGTTTGCGCTTCCCGCTGAAGTGGGCAGTTCTCAAGAGGAACTGGCGGCGGAAATGACAAGTATGGCGGCCGCTGTCATGGCCCTGCAGGAGCAGATCGCACAGCTTGAGACGCTCAGTCAAAGTCTCACAGGGGATGAGGCTTTGGCTGCGGCCGCATTGGCAGAAAGCATGAAAGAGCAGCTCGAGAACATGAGCGTGCAGTTTGCGGCTCTGCAGGAGAGATTAAGCGCGCTTGCCGGTATGACGGCACAGTTGCAGGGGTTGGGAGCAGGATTGCAGACCATGAAGGACGGCACGGCTCAGTTGGCGGAGGGAAGCGCTGCGCTGCGGTCGGGACTTGGGTCTTTCTGTGACGGAATTGGGATGGTGTACGACGGCACGGTGGCGCTGCGGGATGGCACGGTTCAGTTGGAGGATGCCGGAGAGAAACTGAGTCAGGGTTATGGAGAGCTGACGAAAGGGGCAGGCGCGCTGCGGGACGGTATTCGGGAATATCGCGAGGAAGGAATAGAAAAATTGGCGGAATTGGCGGGAGATGAGCTCGCCGGACTCATAACCCGCATACGGGCGCTGAGAACGGCGGAGGATCTGTACGAAAACTATGCGGGTATTCGGGAAGGACAGAGCGGAAGCGTGAGATTTATCATAGAGACAGACGCGATCGAATAAATTCAGTTATGGAGCGGTTGGGGTTTGGATAGAAAAACCTTATAATTTCCTTACAATTTCAATCGCAAAGGTAATTAAATGATACCGCACATTCTTTTGCATTTTCCAGTTTCTGGAATCCCACACTTCGCCGCTTACATCATCGCCGGCATATAATAACTGGGCAAGTGGAATATTGTGATATTGAGACACCGCAAAAAGAGCCGCCGCCTGAATCATTGGTTTTTTACTGGTATCAAATTCACATATAGGATACTGATTTTTCAATATCATGTCTTTTGTCTCATCCAATCCCGTTTCGTCAGTGTGTACCGGAGAAATCAGCTTGTCATTTTGGAGCGTCCAGCTTGGAAAAGACCAGTTCGTAGCCGTCGTTGCCGTAGTTTAGGGAGCGATTGACCCGACTGATTGTGGCGGTGGACGCTCCTGTCTTTTCCGCAATCTCCAAATAGGTCTTGTGTTCCTTCAACATAGATGCGACCTCAAAGCGCTGGGACAGGGATAGAAGCTCGTTGACAGTGCACAGATCTTCAAAGAAACGATAACATTCATCTCGGTCTTCCAAGCTTAAGATTGCGTCAAACAGGGAGTCTACGGACTCCGTTTTTATTTTCTTATTCATAAGGGACACCATACCTTTCATTGTCTATGCTGTGATTTTAACATATTAAAGTCGTAAAGTAAAGTTTTCGGATGGTGAAATTGCTTACTCTGTGTATATCAAATATCCTCAATGCTGAATTAATTGCATATTTTGGACTCTAAGGGAAGATTTTACCAGAAATTTACTAAAAACAGTAAGAGAACCCCTGGCACAAATTTAGAAATGATAGAGCGCTTAGGACTTTATTAGTTGTTAATTGATTTGAGAAAATTTCAAGAAACAACCTGTAAAAAATTTAGCGGCAAATCACAAAAATGTGAGATTGTTTACAATGAGATGTTGTGATATACTTTGAATATGGGAAACCAGAGAGCCAGGCGGCGTACCCTCTTTTTTGGAGGGGTCTACCCTCCAGACGAAAGAAAGGAGGGAAGTGTCAATGATGATTACATATGCTGATTTAGTTCAGACTGGAATATTCATTGTTGCCCTGATTGGATTGTGTTATACAATTTTCAAGGGGAAAAGACGATAGCCGCCACTACTGTGAATAGTGACGGCTGTTCATAAGTAACAGTTAATCTACTCAAGGGTAGCCGCTTCTCTGGCGTTCCCTTTTATGTTTCAACTATAACATATACAGTAGAAAAATACAAGTATGAAAAACAGACGGATTGCAAAATGAACCAGTAGGTGTTACTTTTCACAAAGCAGCCGGCAAGGTACGTGCCAGCGAGGTGAACAGCCTTGGAACAGCCGAGTTTCGGTCGGGCGTTTTCTAACAGCGCGAATTATAGCAAACGGCATACCGTTTGCTATGGAATATTGCAGCTTTCGGGTCGGTTTCAACGGGCATCCATGCTCGATGAAACCTGAAAAGCACATCCATGTGCTTTTCCCCCTGGGAAACTCAACCGCGCTGTAAGAAAATGCTCCAACCTACACAAGGCTGTTCCAAGGCTGTTCACCTCGCTGGCACTGATGTACTGGCATGGGTGTGAAAAGTAACCCGTAGGTAAAATAAGAGACGTCATATATATATGAGCGTATGGATATGGAGATAAATGATATGCAGGGAAGGAAACGTATTAGCGACAAAGAGGATGCAATGACGTTCCCAAAGGAACTGGACGGCGCGAAAGTTTTGTACTTCACTCCCGAGGGTGACTATGGTGTGTTGGAATATGATACGGGCGGGATCGCATCCCATTTTAAATATCTGGCAATCTGCAAATATGCGAATTGTGACGGGTATTATTTGTTTTGTTGTAATGAGAGGAAAGAAGTGGAAACGGACAGCTTGTGGGATTCCGCAAAGGAATGTATGGAGGCTGCGGATGATGGCCATGGCAAAAATATTGTATGGTTTGCACAGCTTGAACAATAGCGGGAAATTATGTCCTGTGGGATGAGATGGCGGAGAAAGGAGGCTGGTGCCTATGAATGAACAATTTATACAACGCTTGTCTATAGATTGGAATAAAATCGAAAAAGATAGTTACCTGCGAAAAATTGACGCGATAAAAGGGTTGGAGGAATTGTGTTTTGATCGCTCCATCACCTTTTTTGTGGGAGAGAATGGCAGCGGAAAATCGACTTTATTGGAAGCGCTTGCAGTAGCGTATGGTTTTAATCCCGAAGGCGGGACAAAGAACTATTCCTTTTCCACCTATGATTCCCACTCGCGGCTGCATGAAGCGGTTCGGGTCGTAAAAGGTTATCGCAGAGCCAAGTGGGGATATTTTCTTCGTGCGGAAAGCTTTTACAATGTTGCGACAAAAGAGGAAGAATATGCGGATATCGATCATCCTTCGGAAAAATATCACGAAAAATCACATGGGGAGAGTTTTCTTGCGCTCGCCCAAAATCAATTAAAGCCGAACGGTTTATATTTATTGGATGAGCCGGAAGCCGCGCTGTCTCCGCAAAGGCAGTTGACGCTGCTGATGGAGATAGATTCGTGTGCAAAAGCGGGTTCGCAGTTTATCATCGTCACACATTCTCCCATTTTGCTGGGGATACCGGACGCTCGTATCATATCGTTTGATGATGGGAAGATACATCCCTGTGCCTATGAGGACACAGAGAGTTATAAAGTGACGGAAATGTTTATCAACAATAGAGAGCAACTGCTGGGCAGGTTGCTCTCAGAATAGGGTGATTCTATCTGTAAAAAGCGAAATTCTACTTGACCTGTGAGGTCATATAATTTAAAATTATGTGCAGTTAGAAAGCATACAGCTTCTAAAAATTTTTATGTTCCGAGGTGTAAAGTTATGAGATGTAAAAAATGGATGGCAGTTATGTTGACAGTCGTGTTGATGTTGGGTTTGGTCGGTTGTGGCAACAATCGGACGCAAAAGGTCACTTTGACCGTCTGTCTACATAACATTGATTTGTTGGGAGACTATGCCAAGTGGCTTCAGGCGGCAGTGCCGGAGGTGGATTTGGAATTTATAGTGGGCAGAGACTCTGTCGATTTCTACCTCTTTCAGCAGGAGCACGGGGAGCTGCCTGACATCATCACGATGGGCGGCAGTTTGTTTCTTCGAGATTCCCAAGAGTTGGATGGCTATTTGATGGATTTGAGTGAGACGGAGACGGCGGCGTCTTTTTATGATACTTATCTGGAGGCCTGGCGGGCACCGGACGGCAGCGTGAATTGGCTTCCGGCCGGAGGGGTGGCCAATGGGATTATCGCTAATGTGGATCTCTTCGAGGAGTACAATATTCCGCTTCCCACGGATTATCCCAGTTTTGCTTCCGCCTGTGCGGCGTTTCGGGAGTTGGGCATCCAACCCTACACTTCCGACTACAAATATACTTATACTTCTCTTTACACGCTGGAGGGTTTTGCCGCATCCACATTGATGAGCCGTCAGGGCGCCGAGTGGAGGCGGAACTATCAGAAAGGCCAGACCGACAGCTTGGATGAGGCGCTGTGGACGGAGGCGTTTGAACGATTCTCGCAAGTGCTGGACGACACGGGTCTGCCCCAGGAGGACGCAGCGAGAGGTTATTCGATGACTTATAATGACTTTGTGGAAGGGAACATTCCCATGGTCAGAGGTATGATCAGTGAAATTACCGCTTACTCGGCATATTGTAACTGCATCCTGCTTCCCTATTTCGGAGATACAGCGGAAGATAACTGGATCTTAACCGTGCCCCGATTCTGTACGGCCTTAAACGGCGCTTTGGACGAAAAGGGGAACGAGCAAAAGAAGGAAGCGGCTTTGAAGGTTTTGGCTGCGATGTATTCCGAGGAAGGTTATCAGGCGATGACTTCCGGCGATTATCTTTATATGCTGCCTTACAACCGCGGTGTGAATATTCAGGTTCCTGAAATGATCAATAATTTGCAGGGTGAAATCGAAGCCAATCGTCTGTTCATTCTCATGTCCTCAGAAAGCCTGCAAAGTGCCGCCCACGAGGCGGTACAGGGAATGTTGCTGGAGGATTGGGACGCAGGGAGCGCTTTTGAGAAAATGAACGCGGCGCTGGCGGATCCGGTGATCGACAGAGAGATTGTCGCCACACTGGAAGCCGGATATCCCGTCAGGTTCCAGCCGGATACGGGCAATCAGGCCGGAAGCGCCATTGCCAACACTTTACGGGAGATTGGCGGCAGCGATTTTCTGCTGGCTCCCTCATCCATCAGTCCTTGCTCTCTCTACGCAGGGGATTATACGGCCCAGCGGGTGGAGGAGTCCGTTCAGTCCAGCGGCAATGGACTTTATACCGCTGAACTCACCGGAGCCGAGGTTCGGGAGATTGTCCGTCTGGCCGTGGAGGGTTGTGGTTCTTACAACGATCCTTTCAGCGATCAGACCCTTCCCATTGTCAGCGGTTTGATCATGGAGGTGGAAAAGACGCCGGAAGGGAACTATCGGCTGGCCGGCCTTGAGACGGAGGACGGGCCGCTTGAGGATGGCGCAAGCTATTCCTTTGCGATTGCGGATCTTCACACCGGTTTTCAGCCTTTGGTTGAAACGGCTTTGGGTGTTGGCGGGACGGAGCGTTTTTCGCTCAATGAGAAGTACGCCCGAGTACTGTGGACGGAATATCTGACAGAGGGCGGACAGCCGCTTGCCCCCACAACCTATATTACTTTGCGTGAAACCAAATAAGAGGGAGGATTTAGAATTATGACCCGAAAGAAACTGCGGGAAGTCGCTATTCTGTGCATGGCGCTTGTCATTGCTGTCATCATCAGCCTTGCATATTCCCGTTTTGCCTCTCAGCAGATTCTTTTGGAGAGCGTCAGTCATTTGGACGAAATATATACGCAGATCAACGCTACTTTTCGCAGTACAATCACAAAAAACTGGCGCCTGTTGGGAAGCTGGAGGAATTACATCGCAGATACGGCGGAAACGGATCCCGATGTTTTACAAGCCTTTATTGAAGAAGAAAAAGAAGAATGGAGATTTACCACGTTCTACTTTCTGTCTGAAGATGGAAATTATATGACCGGTCAGGGAAATACCGGTTATCTGGACTTGGGCAGCAGTTTGGAACGGCTGGTTGAAGAACGCGAGAACATTGTGGTGGACGGCACGCTGCCCTCCGATAAGCAGATCATCATTTTTGCCGTTCCGACCCAGCCTGGGAGTTACCGTGGTTTTGCTTACAGCGCGATCGGTATCAGCTTTAATTCCGAGGATATGACCAGCGCGTTGAGCATCAATGCGTTTTCCGGAGAGAGCGACTGTTTTATCACATATGCGGATGGCCGCGTCCTTTTTTCGTCTCAAAGCGAGGAAAATCAACCCTACAATCTGTTGGCGCATCTCCGCGACAACGCCCGTTTCAGAGACGTGGACGCAGACTTTGTGGCGCAGGATTGGCGGGATGGGACTTCGCGGGTCGTGATCTGTGAATTGGACGGGGAGTCCTTTTATCTGGCTTATCAGCCGGTGGTTTTTGAAGACTGGATGCTGGTGAGCATCACGCCGGTGGATATCGTCAACGCCGGTATGAACGATTTTATGGTCGTGACGCTGGTGGTGATCGGTCTGCTGTTTGCGGTTCTGGTTCTGGGAATCGTGTCGATTTTGATTCTGAACAATCGTCACCGCATGTTGGAGAAAAACCGTGAGATTTCTTCTCGGGAAAAACTTTTTGACTTGCTGACAGAGAATACAGACGATATTTTTGTCCTGTTTGCCCCCGGTTCCCTTCAGGCGGAATATATCAGTCCCAATCTGGAGCGGGTTCTGGGACTGGATATTGAGGCGATACGCAATGATATCAGTCCCCTGTTTTTGGGCGACGCAGATTCGTCTCTCTCGAATGAGCAGGAGATTCTTTCCCCTGCATTGTTGGAACGTATTCCCATGGGCGGCATCTGGACCGGTGAGCGCAATCTTGTTCACGCCAAGACGCGCGAACTCAGATGGTTTAAGCAACTGCTTCACCATTGCTCTCTGGAGGAGCAGGAGCGGTATATCCTCATGTTGTCGGACCGCACACAAGAGCGGCAGATGAACGAGACTTTGGGAGAGGCTCTCAACACGGCCAAGGCTGCGAATGAGGCCAAAAGTAATTTCCTGGCCAATATGTCCCATGATATCCGTACTCCTATGAACGCGATCGTGGGTTTTTCCGTTCTGTTGGAAAAAGACGCCGAAAAGTCGGAGAAGGTCAGAGAGTATACCAAGAAGATATCCGCATCCAGTCAGCATCTTCTCAGTTTGATCAATGATATTTTGGACATGAGCAAGATTGAAAGCGGCAAGACGGTCTTGAACATGATAGAATTCAGCCTGCCGGAGATGATTGAGGGACTTCACACTATGATGCTGCCTCAAGCCAGGGCAAAAGGGCAGAGTTTGGATCTTTACACCAAAGGAAACCTGCCCGAGCGGTTGGTTGGCGATAAGCTGCGGCTGAATCAGGTGCTCATCAACCTCCTCTCCAACGCCGTAAAGTATACGCAGGAGGGCGGGCAGATTTCCCTGAGCGTGGAAGGTCTTGGGCATAATGCGGCAAACCGTGTGCGCCTTCGCTTTATAGTGGCGGACAATGGCTTTGGCATGAGCGAGGCGTTTGTGCGGACGATCTTCGATCCTTTTACCAGAGAGGTCACGGATGTCACCCGTGAGATTCAGGGTACAGGACTTGGTATGGCGATCACGAAGAACATCGTGGATCTGATGGGAGGCACCATCCGTGTGGAAAGTGAGAAGGGCAAGGGCAGTACTTTTATGATCGAGTTGGAGCTGCCCGAGGAGACGCAGCAGCAGGAGGCCGATTTTTGGCAGCGCAATGGCATTACCCGAATGTTGGTGGCGGACGATGAGGAGGACATTTGCCTGAATATCCAGGATGCCATGGAAGGCACGGGAGTGGAGGTTTTGTATGCCACAAACGGCAGGAAGGCGGTGAAGATGGTCTCCGACGCACAAGGCGAGGGCAATCCCTTTCATATCCTTTTGTTGGACTGGAAGATGCCAGGTATGGACGGTTTGAAGACTTCACAGCGTATCAAGGAAACGGTTGGAGAAAAGGCGCCTATTTTGGTGTTGACCTCCTATGATCTGGAGGAGGCCAAGGAGGCGGGAATAGATGCCGGTATTGATCTGTTTCTGCCCAAACCCTTTTTCCTCTCCAGTTTTCAGCGGGCGGTAAACGAACTGCTGACAGGAGAGGCAGTTGTCAAACTGCGTCCCGCCCAGGAAATTTCTATCAAGGGTTTGCGGGTTCTGGCGGCGGAGGACAACGAGATCAATGCTGAGATTTTGATGGTGCTTATGGAAATGGAGGGCGTTACCTGTGAGGTCGTCTCCAACGGCAGGGAGGCGGTAGACCGCTTTGTCCGGTCCCAGGCGGGTGAGTTTGACATGATCTTTATGGATGTGCAGATGCCTGTCATGGATGGCTATGAGGCAACCCGTGCCATTCGCGACAGCAGCCACCCGATGGCAAAGTCGATTCCGATCATTGCCATGACAGCTAACGCTTTTGAGGAAGATATTCAAAACGCCTTGACCGCCGGCATGAACGCCCATACGGCCAAGCCTATCGATATGGACAAATTGAAAGAGATCGTCGCCCGTTTGTGGGAGAGAGAGGACGTGTAAAGATTACTTGTCATATAGTTTTAAATGTTATATAATAGAGTGAGCAACGATAATTGGTACGCTGCGGGAGGAGAACCCGTACAGAATGAGAGGGAATATGACGATCAACCATTCAGAAGAACTGCTACAGAGCATAATGGACGAGCTGGACAAGATTGACTATATCAAGCCGGAGGATATACCCAACATCGATCTGTATATGGATCAAGTGACCACCTTCATGGACCGGAGACTGCGTTCTATGGCGCGTGACCCCCAGGAGGACAAGATCCTGACCAAGACGATGATCAATAATTATGCCAAGAATGATCTGCTGCCGCCGCCCGTCAAGAAAAAGTATTCCAGGGAGCATGTGTTGGTGCTGATCTTTATTTATTATTATAAAAGTATTCTTTCGATCAGCGACATACAGACATTATTGCGCCCGATCACGGAGCGTTTCTTCCAGAACGGGAAGGAGTTTGATCTGGAGAGCGTCTACCGAGAGGTATTTGGCATGGGGAAAGAGATGATGCAGCAGATGAAGGAGGACGTTCGGGGGAAATATACCCGGGCGGGAGAATCGTTTGCGGATGCACCGGAGGAAGAAACAGATTTTCTGCAGAAGTTTGCCTTTATCTGTGAGCTTAGCTTTGACGTCTATATCAAGAAGATGATGATCGAGAAGATGATCGATGAGTTGGGGAAGGAGGCGGCCGGAAAGACTGCGGAAAAGAATGGGAAGGAGAAAGAGTGAAAATGTTACTCGGAGCCGGTATGGGAGATTTGAAGTTGCGTATAGTATGTTTTTATGCTAGAATAAATTTGAAATAGCATAAGATAAAAGCGAATAATCGTAATCACTCAGGAGGTGCTCTATGCTGACGAGAGACTTAATGGAAATATTAAAAAGTATACAGGATAGCTTGCAAATTAATACAAAAATCTTGCAGCCCGCATATGCTATGGCAGGCGGTGAAAGTTTTGGCTGCCATGGCAGTAGTTGTTCCGGCAGTTGTGACAGCAGTTGTGATGGTGATTGCTATGGAGATTGTTACGGAAGCTGCTCGGGAGACTGTTCCGGAAATTGTTCGGGGGACTGTACCACAGACTGTTCTGATAGTTGTACGAGTTGCAATGACTGATAGGAGGCGATTTTATGTTGACCGATAAGATAATGGAATCATTGGTACGGATACAAGATAGTTTACAAATAAATGCTGCGAAATTAAAGCCCGTATATGCCATGGCGGGCGAAGCCGGTTTTAGTTGTCGCAGCAGTTGTGCCAGTGATTGTTCTGGAGATTGTCAGGGGGATTGTTCCAGTAGCTGCGCCGGAAGCTGTTCGGATAGCTGTTCAGGAAGCTGTGAAAGTGACTGCGCATATAATTGTGCAAGCGGTGATTACTGATTCTGAAGTTATCTGGTAATTATAAATTTTGATGGGTGGCCGTATTATGCTGAATGAGAAAATAATGAAATTATTAGCGGATATTCAAGAAAATGTTTTTTTTGTAAAAAATGTTTCTTATGCAGTTGTCGAGGGCGGATCGTTTGGCTGTTCCGAGTGCGATGGTTCCTGTGAAGGAGATTGCAAGGGAAGCTGCCAATATGAATGTAGCGGAGGTTGTTCTGCTGATAACTTTTAATGGAGGCACGGTAACTGTGAGGAGAGAGACTGATCAAGCAAGCGTAAATGGTGAAATCATACGAAATCCGCGATATTCGCCGTCGATATGTGTGACGCATAATTGCAATTTAAATTGCGTGTATTGCTATCAGAAACATGATGCGTCTGCAAGGATGACTTTTCATACCGCAAAATCAATTATTGATTGGATATTTGAACATGTTCCGGATAATGCTGACAGCGTTGGAATTGACTTTATTGGCGGGGAACCCTTGTTGGAATTTACACTCCTCAAAGATATTTACGAGTACACTTCTTCTAAAAAGCGGGATATTCCATATAATTTTTTTGCTACGACAAATGGTACGGTGCTTACGGACGAAATGAAATCCTGGTTTACTGCGCACAGGGAGCAATTTATATTGGGATTGAGCCTTGATGGGGCAAGCGACACTCATAACTATAACAGGAGCAATTCATTCGACAAAATAGATACAGACTTTTTTTTACAGAACTGGCCGAATCAGGGAGTAAAAATGACGCTTTCAGAATATTCCCTGCCACGTTTGGCTGATAATATTAAATTTGTTCATTCTCTTGGTTTTAAAACCATCAGGGGTGTTAATCTGGCGGAAGGTGATTTTGATTGGAGCGACGATAAGTACATAGAGATTTTAATTCCGCAGCTTAAAGAGTTGGTTGAATATTATCTTGAAAATGATAATCTTGTCCCGAATCAAATGCTCAACAGGCATATTCGTTATTGTGAAGCGAAAGAACGTGAAAGACGTAAATGGTGTGGTATTGGAACAGGGTGCCCATTTTTTGATGTAGATGGGAAAATGTATCCTTGTGCTTTTATTACGCCAATGACCTTTTCACAGGACGAAATTTCCGATATCATCAGCACGGATTTTTCTGACCATGATGCATTTATAGATGAAGATTGTTTTAATGACTGTTATATCTATCCAATATGCCCTACCTGCTCCGGAGCAAATTATCTCAAAAATAAAAATTTTAAGCAGCGTGACAAGAGTCGCTGTAGCGTACAAAAACTGATTACCCTTTTTGTTGCCGATCTGCAGGCGAAAAAAATTGCTGCCAATCCCAAAATATATGACGATAGTACGCTATATCATACGATAGAAGCGATTAAAAAGATTCGGTCTCTTTATTATGATGAATTTCAAAAGTATTTCTCAGTATAATGGTTTAAATGTCTGGTAAGTAAGGAAGAAAGGTATGGTGAAGGATATGAAGGATTCTAACTGTGGATATTGTATGAGAGGAGAGCTGCTGGAGAAGTTTGGCATTTTTATCTGCGAGCTGAAGGTGAGCAGTCTGATCCTGTTTAAGGAGCAGAGCAAACCCGGCAGATGTATTGTGGCCTACAAGGATCATGTGAGCGAAATTGTGGATATCAGCGATGAGGAGAGAGATGCCTTTATGGCGGATGTGGCGCATGCGGCCAGAGCGATCCACGCGGCGTTTCATCCCGACAAGCTCAACTACGGCGCTTACGGGGATACGGGATGCCATCTGCACATGCATCTGGTGCCCAAATATAAGGATGGCGACGAGTGGGGAGGAACCTTCCAGATGAATCCGGGCAAGACGTTTCTTTCCGATGCGGAATATCAGGAAATGATAGAAAAGATTAAGGCCAATCTGTAAAGGAAAAAGGACTGCTCCAAAATTTAGACACATCTTGTGAAAAAAGCGCATAGGATAAAGCATCGAAACAAATTGGGAGGATTCTATGAGAAGAGATGCTTTAAAAAGGGCGGGTGTGCTGATATTGGCTGCAGCCCTGCTTGCGGTGATGCTCACAGGTTGTGGCGGTAAGAGTGACAAAAAGACGGGAGCAAAGACGCAGGTCACGTTGAACGAGGTGGCGCACTCCATTTTCTATGCGCCCATGTATGTGGCCATCGAGGAAGGGTATTTTGACGAGGCGGGCATTGAGTTGACGCTGGTGACCGGATTCGGCGCCGACAAGACCATGACGGCGGTGTTGACCGGCGAGGCGGATATCGGGTTTATGGGAAGCGAGAGCACCATATATACCTATGCGGGCGGCGCGGAAGATTATGTAGTCAATTTTGCGCAGTTGACGCAGCGCGCGGGCAATTTCCTGGTGTCAAGGGAACCGGTGGAAGATTTTACCTGGGATATGCTGCTGGGCAGGGAAGTGCTGGGCGGCAGAGCCGGCGGTATGCCTCAGATGGTGTTTGAGTATATCCTGGATAAAAACGGGATTGATCCTGCGAATGACTTAAGTATTGATCAGAGTATTGATTTTGGTTCTACCGCGGCGGCTTTTTCCGGCGGACAGGGAGACTTTACTGTGGAATTTGAACCACATGCGACTCTGTTGGAGGAAAAAGGCGACGGCTATGTGGTGGCGTCTTTGGGAGAAGATTCCGGCTATGTGCCCTACACCTCTTTTTCCGCGAAAAAGAGCTATCTAGAGGAGCATAAAGACACGGTGCAGGCGTTCACAGACGCCCTTCAAAAAGGCATGGATTATGTGCAGACGCACACTCCCGAGGAGATCGCCAAGGCGATTGCGCCGCAGTTTGCGGAGACGGATATCGCCACGCTCACGACGATCGTACAGCGTTATTATGACCAGGATACCTGGAAGTCCGACTTGATCTTTGAGGAGGCGTCCTTTGATCTGTTGCAGAATATTCTGGAGGACGCAAAGGTGATCGAGGAGCGCGTGCCCTATGAAGATCTGGTGACAAAAGAGTTTGCGGAACAGGCGGCGAAATAGGGGCAGGGGAGTCAATAGAAGCAGATTAATACAGAGAAGCAGAGTAGTACAGAGGAATCGAATTTGCAGAACAATGAGCATCCGCTTGCAGGCGTCATATCTCCATGAACAATGAGCCAAGTGTTGTGCCTGAACGCACATAAAGTCGGGTAATTGGTTTGGGGAAGTCATAGGGTGTTGACCGTGGCGCATGCGGGCGGATGTGATCGAGATAGGATAATTCACAAAGGAGTGACTGCAATATGGCACAAGGTTTTTTGGAACAGGAATCTATCAAAGCGAACAAGCGCAAACGCAAATTGTTTCTATCGATGTTTGCGTTTTTTGCCTGCATGGCAGGATTTCTATATTTTGCCACCAAAAATTCGATTGACTTAAGCGACCCCGGAGATCAGAAACTCGTTTTTCTATTTTGCCTGTTGATAGGAATTATGCTGTTGTGCACAGCGATCGGACTGCTCGTGTCTATCCTGCCTGCCAAAAACGGCAAAAATCTCATACTTCCCTGCGGGGAAAATACGAAGGAAGCGGTGGCTGCGCTGATCGATCGGGAAGTCGCAGCGGGACAAATTCTGTATGAAGAATTTATGAATTACAAGACGATTAAGCCTTATCCCAACCGCGTTATTCTGCTTCCAACTTATCTGCTGCTGGTCGGTGAGATGGGATGGGTGACGGCAATTCCCCGCGATAAAATATATTGGCTCTGCGCCCAGGGTGGCTATAAAGGCGGCCCTTATTATGTGCGCCTGCTCATATTTACCGAAAAGAAACTCATCGATTTCGACGGGAATGACATCGAACACACCAAAAAGATAGCGAACGACCTGTACCAGTACATACCCAATGTTTTCAGTGGGTACGACCCGCAGGAACTCTTCGACCTCTCCCACTTTTTTGAAAAACTTTTTAAGGAAGACCCTGCGAAATTCCTTGAATTTTATGAACAGGAAAAAGGTAATATCCTCCATTTTTCCAAATAAGCGGCTACGCCATCCTCCTCATTTGAAAGCGTTATATTATCCGCAATGTCTTTGACCTCTTGTATGGCATTGCCCATTGCCACGCCAATACCGCACATTTTTAACATGCCGATATCGGCGTAATCGTCTCCGAAGGCAATTATTTCAGATACGTCTACCTGGCACGCTTCACATGCTGTTAAGATGGCCTTTTCTTTTGTAATCCCGCTTTTGGTAAACTTATACCAATCGCCATCCGAAAAACGCTGACTGTCAAGGTCTTTAAAATGTTCGCGTAATTTCTGCGCTAAGTCGGGACTTGATATTTCAACGCATATCTTCAAAGCTTCGTGCTGAAAGTTCGTAAAATCTGTATAGATACTATCTCCCCAGCTTTTATCCTGCTCTTTGGGATCGATTTTATAATTCCAGTAATGTGCGTCTAAGGTGTCAACCGTGATCTCACAATCCATGCCGCATATTTTTCTTGCCGAGGCAATAAAGTTTTGGGTCTCGGATGCTGAAAAAGAGGCGGAGCAGATGATTTTCCCATTTACCCGCACTAATGCGCCGCCGCTGGAAATCAAAATATCCGGTTTCATTTCTCTTAAGAAACCCAGACAATTTTGTTCGCCTCTTGATGTGGAAATACCAATGAGATCCCCATATTCTTTACATTTGGATAATATTTTCAGGGTATATTCCGATAACGTTTTATCATTCCTCAACAAGGTGCCGTCCAAGTCAAAAAGCAATAGCATAGTTAAATCCTGTGTGAGATCAATCCAATCTCGTCCCTTTCGATTGTAATGACAAAAGGAAATTTATTATATTCGATGCACTTATAAAAATCCGCTTCAGGGAAAACACTTTGGTTGAAGCGGTCAAAAAAATGTGCGCCGCCGTTATTTTTCAAGTCGTTTACTTGCTGTTCCAGATCTGATAATTCCTTGCCTTCCAAAATACTTTTGATATATTTTGCACACAATTCATCCTCCGGCGCCGGTCTCACGCCCTCGTTGCCCATGCATACAAGAGACACGGTTTGCGGCTGTCTGGCGATGATGTATTCGGCGACAGCTTTCGCATTGACTAAACTTCCGGTAATGATTTCTTCTGCATGGGTGGCATTGATGATGCCCTGTGTTCCCGCGCTGGTGGTATGGATAATCGTCTTGCCGACAACGTCTTTTGGAGGAATTGTGGACGGCGAATTGCCATAGTCAAAACCATCACATTTTTTGCCATGTCGTTCGCCGATCAGAAGGCTGTTTGGGATACGGTGTTTCAGAGCAAAAGCTTCCTCTATCGTTCCCACAGGGCGTATCTGCGCCACACCCATATCATACAGATAACATTCCAGTGAAAAGGCCCTAAAAACATCAATAATAACAGTTAGTCCCGTCGCTTGCTTTGCACCCTCGATGAGATGCAGGATATTTATGTTGCACATATGTTTTGCCTCTTTTGTAAATAAGTTTGACTTTATTATAGGTGCGAACGCAGGTGTTGTCAATCAAAAAAGTCTGTGTTTGTCTGGTTTATATTTTTATAGTAAATGGGGAATGAAAGTGTTATAATTCTTAAGGAAAGTATCATATTCAGAGCAGCAGCAAAAAGAACAGCTTAT
>JAMPHU010000017.1 GCA_023663225.1 Candidatus Gastranaerophilales bacterium | reverse complement strand
TGCCCAATGCTGAAACCATAGCCTCAATAGAGGAACTGGAAAGCGGCGGCGGCACCCTATTCACCGGCAGCACGGAAGAGTTGTTTGCTGAACTGATGGAGGGATAGCCATGCTCAATGTGAGATACTCCACCAGATTCAAAAAGGACTTCAAGACCTGCGTAAAACGCGGTTATAAGATGGCGCTATTGCAGCAGGTTATTGATACTCTCCGCATCCCGGCTCCGCTGCCAGCAAAGAACCGAGAACACAATCTGAGCGGCAATTTCTCCGGATACAAAGAATGTCACATAGCACCGGACTGGCTGCTCACATATAAACAATCTGATACAGAGCTGCTCCTTGACCGCACCGGTAGCCATGCGGATCTGTTCGGAATGTAGCAAAAAGACTTGACCCAACCGAAACTCGATTGTCCCAAGTCTTTTTTCCTGTTGGCACGTTTCCCTGCACGTCCCCCTCTAATTCCTCACCTGATGCCTCGCAAATCCCCCTTTTATCCCCAACAGGCTGACCACGCATATCGCCGAATACACGATCACAGTCATCGCCAAATAAGATATCACCACATTCCCAAACTGATAACTGTTAAACGTGCTGATCACATCCGACACATTCATGACTCGAACCGGCATCAGATAATTGATGCGGTTCCACAGCCTGCTCTCCTTGCTCATATCCAAAAATACCGACCCCAGCAGCAAAAGTGCCGACAATGCCAGAGATACCATACTGCTCTTGAACCTGGAAGAGATACATGCCACAAACAATGTGATCGCCAGCGCGATCAACAGTTCCACACCAAGGCTCACCAGGCACGCCTCCCCCACGGTCCAATTGTAAGGGATCATGGACCGCCACAACTGCACCGGAAGCTCCGCCCCCTGAAAACCAAACAAGATTCCTACAACGGCCACGGCCAATCCGATCCCCGCCATCATATATCCCATGGCAAAAAGAACCGAAGCCAGTATTTTGGCATAGATCAGTTTCCCTTTTCCATGCTTTGTGGTCAGAAGCAGCGCCACCGCACCCGACTCATATTCCGCCGCAAATACAGGCGAAATACACACGGCGATGACCAAAGTCAAAAAGAAGGCAATCTTTACGATATCCCAAACGATATCCATGACCACTTTACTCTCCCAGGCAAAGGGAGTCTGCACCTGCCGCTCCTTTGCCATCCAGAACGCTTTCTCTGCTTCCGAGTAATTCCCATAGGAGAAATCCAGATTCAGATATTCTTCCACCTGCTCCAATCTCCGCTCGTAGAATCCGATCCCTCCCTGCGTGGGTATCTCCTTGATCTTCAAGTATTGAGTATACTCAACACCCGCATCTCTGTAAACACTGCAGACTACCCAGAACAGATCCCCCAGAGGCCGCGCCGCCTTCGCGTAGATCTCATCCTCACTGTCCAGAAACTTTACCTGCTCTTGCATTTCCACCACCAGATCAGTCAGATAATCCTCCGTCAAAACGTCCGGCATTGACCGGCACCTCTCCTGATCCCGCCTGATGGCCTCCAACCCCTCTATGTAACTTTGCGTCTCCACATCATAAAAACTGTTGTCCATCAAAAAGGCTATCACACAGACCGCTATCAAAAGATAACCCGCAAACATAGCGATCTTATTCAGCCTCTTTTCCCATATCTTCTGAAGTTCAAATCGTATCATATTTTTCATACTAATCCTCATTTCTGAGCGATTTGTCGCGAAGAGGCGACGAGAAATTCGCGAAGGCGATTTCTCGTCTGCCATCAAGGCTATTTGTTTTCGCTCAGAAACAAATAGCCGGTTGAAAAATAAGCTATCAAGCTTATTTTTCAGCCTAATCCTCCATCTTGCCTATGAATGGTTCTAAAATAATACAAGTACAGATCCTCCAGTGTCCCCTGCTCCTCCACGGCCTCGGGAAAAGGCTTTGTGTCGGAGATAATGCGGTAGCTGGTCTTTCCTCCGTGGTGATGCCTGTTCCCCACCAGGTATCGCTCCTCTATGGCTTCCGCTTCCTCCTCATCGCCCTCATACATCCAAACCTTGTGAACAAGCTGCGCTTCCAGCTCCTCCACCGAACCCTCGGTGATCATCTGCCCCTGCTTCATAATCAGCAGTTTATCCGCGATCGCCTCCACATCGGACACGATGTGCGTGGACAAGATCACGATCCTGTCCTTTCCCAGATCCGCTATCATCTTCCGAAACCGCACCCTCTCCTTGGGGTCCAGACCGGCGGTAGGTTCATCCAACACCAGGATCTTTGGATCGTTGAGTAGCGCCTGCGCGATTCCCAGCCGCTTTCGCATACCGCCGGAAAAGGTTTTGATCTTGGCCTTCCACTCATTCTCCAACCCCACCAGACGCAAAAGTTCCTTGCCTCTCTCCTTTGCATACCGCTCGTCCATTCCTTTCAGAGACGCGATGTAAAGCATAAAATTCCACGCGGTAAAATTGGGATAATATCCGAAGTCCTGCGGCAGATACCCCAAAAGATCTCGGTACTCCTCCCCCAACCCCAAGATCTCCTTTCCATCCAACTTGATCTCTCCGCTGCTGGGAGAGAGGATTCCGCAGATCATGCGCATCAGAGTGGTCTTACCCGCTCCGTTTTCTCCCAACAATCCATAGACTCCATATTCCAACACCTCAGAAATGCGGTCCACAGCGATCTTATTCTTGTATTGTTTGGTAACTCTGTCAATTTTCAATTCCATCCTTACAACCATACCTTTCTGCTGTTACGATTTGTGCCTACATTCCGCCAAAACGCATCTACTCCATCATCCATCCCAAATATTCCAGACGGCGCATCAGTCTCCTCCACTCATAGACTACTGCCACCGCACTGACAGCCAGGACGGACAGCCATATCCCCAACAAGTCCTCGCTGTAGATATTCCATCTGCCGCTCTGTCCCACGAGTACAAACACCGATATCAGCACATAGACCGATATGCCGGCATATTTTAATTTGTCCCCGCGCCATCTCTGCATAAACATAAGCAAAAGACAGGTCATCAACAAGAGCGGCGTCAGTCCATATGCCAGCGCCTCCGAAAGAGTCAGGCCGATCCGCCCTTTTGCGTATAGGATTCCCACCGCCAAAAACACGCCGTTCAGCAGGCTTAAAAGCAGCATCCTCACCATCACCGCTTTTTTCAGGGAATACTTTGTGGCATACTCGATCTCCAACATACTCTTATTGTATACCCGACTCACCTCCTCTACCGTCAAAAGCAGCAAAAGCGGCGGCGCCATGGACAGAATACACAATATCTTGTCCGTGAGCAGAGAGCTTTCACCCTGCCCTGTCAGCAGGAAAAAGAGCAACAGCCACAATCCCTGCCAGAAAAGGACCATTCTGTCCATAAAATATATCTGAGACCATACAAACGCCCCAAAGCTCCCTCTCTTTCTGACCGGAACGCTCCTCTCCCGTATCCGGACGAGAAACGCCTCCTTCCTTTCCTCATCGCAGGGAATTGGAACCTTCGCTGCATTTTTCAATTCTCCGATGATATCTTTCTCTCTCACGCTACCCTCCACGCCGCTGCTTTGCTGCGAGCATTAGAATTTCTTTTCACCCTACTCGCAGACTTCCTTTAACAGTGCCACCGCTTTTTTTGCACGGTATTTGACAAGAGAACTGCTGATCCCGAGGATCTTGGCAATGTCCTGATATTTCAAATCCTGATAAAATCGCAGGATCACTACCTCCTCCAACTCCCTTGGAAGCTTGTGCACCAGCTCCCGCATGGAGATCTCCTCGTCGGCCGCAGACATAGTTTCCCCTTCCTGCGGGAGCGCTTCGAGATAGAGGGGTTTTTTCTTTTTAAAGAAATCTTTACACTTGTTTCCGGCGATCACATAGAGATAATTTCCAAACCGGTCATAGTGCCTGTACTCCTCCAGATGCTCCAGCATACTGCAAAAGGTCTCCTGACAGAGATCTTCCGCCGTCTGCCTGTCTCCCACATGGTGAAAGCAATAAGAATAGATTTTGTCATAATAGCGCCGCACCAACGTCTCCAGGGCATCCTTGTCCCCGCTCCTCGCGCGGCGCAGCAAAACTTCATCCGTCAAGCCTCCACCTCCGTCCGCTTATCTCTTACGTCTATATGTTATAACGAATCACAACCAAAAAAAGTCAAAAAGGAAAAAAGAGGAAAAAGAAAGTTTTTAGTCTACGCTCTTCAACGACTCTGTCATACTGACATGGTCTAACTTGATCCGCATGAATCTGTTGACGGCCCAGGCAAACACAAAGGTCAGAATCACACTATACAGATAACTGGAGAAATGAATATTCACATCAAACGCCATCATGTCGATATTGATCTGACTCATCACAAACAGATGCAGATAGCGTCCAAGAACCAGTCCCGCCAGCGCTCCCATGAACGTCAAAAGGATATTCTCCCGAAAGACATAGGATGCCGTCTCATTTTTATAGAATCCCAGCACCTTGACCGTAGCGATCTCTCGGATGCGCTCCGTGATATTGATGTTGGTCAGATTATACAGAACAATAAATGCCAGTCCGGCCCCGCAGAGAATGATCACCGCCACGATCAGATTCATACTCTTCATCATGGTGGACACCCGCTCCCGCACATCCTGGCTGACCGTGACGCTGGCCACATCTTCCATGCCCATAAAAACGGCGGACACAGTGTGCACATCCACGCCCTCCGCCACATTTACAAACGCGGTCTTATATTCCGGCGCTCTCCCCATTTGTTCCTCGTAAGTACCCTCTCCCACATAGACATAATTATAGATATAATTTTGGCAGATTCCGGATATGGTCACTTCGATGCTCTCCATATCCTCATTCTGGAGACGGATGGTATCCCCCACCTGCACGCCCAAATTCTCCGCAATCCTGTGCGTTATGATCCCCTCACCAATCTCCGGATAGGCGCATGCTTCGCCATCCAAAGCGGCAAATCTCAGAAATGCCGATACGTCTCTGCCAAAGTCCGACACGACCAGAGTAATACTCTTCATGCCGTTTTCTGACACGACATCCACGCTGCTCTCCATCACCCAGAGAGCGTCCTCCAAATTTTCACCCACGCTGTCCGCTATCGCGGCGCGCATATCCTCCTCGACGGGATCCGAAAAAATTACCTCCGCATCATAAACCTGTATCTCTCCATATTGCTTATCCGCCACATGCGCGATGGAATCCTTCAGTCCAAAACCCGTGACCAGAAGGGCCGTGCAGCCGCTGATGCCGATCACCATCATAAAAAGCCTTTTCTTGTAACGGAAAATATTGCGCAGAGAAACCTTCCGCAAAAAACTGAGCCGCTTCCAGATAAAAGGCAGATACTCCATAAAGATCCGCTTCCCCGCCTTGGGGGCCTTTGGGCGCATCAGCTCCGCCGCCGCCAAGGCAAGCTCTCTGCGGCAGCACACATAAGTCACTCCCATAGAACAGCAGACAGAAGCGGCCAGGGAAATCCCCGCGAGCTTCCAGTCAAAGACATAGACAATATCGTCCATCAGATACATCATACCGTAACATTTCCAGATCACCCAGGGCATCAGCCATGTGCCCACAACAAACCCAAAAACACACCCTGTCACGGCTCCCGTCCCCGAATACACCATATATTTTGACAAAATGGCGCCCTCTCCATACCCCAGCGCTTTCAGCACCCCGATCTGCGTGCGCTGCTCCTCCACCATACGGCTCATCGTGGTCATACACACCAACGCTGACACCAGGAAAAAGAATACCGGCAGCACATTGGCAATCCCATCCACAATAGAAGAATCGCTTTCAAAGCAGACATAACCCACATTCGTGTCCCTGCCCAGCACAAACACGTCCGGTTCTTTCAAATCGGCAATTTCCTGTCTGGCATCCGCAAGCTCTTCCTCCGCCTCGGCAATCTGCTCGTCAAATTCCAAAAGCGCCTCCTCATATTCTTTTTGTCCATCCGCATATTCCTGTCTGGCGTCCGCAAGCTCCTCTCTCGCATCCGCAAGCTGCCTCTCTCCGTCCGCAAGCTCTTTTCTCGCATCCGCAAGCTGCCTCTCTCCGTCCGCAAGCTCCTGCCTCGCATCCGCAAGCGCCGCACGGCCCTCCGCGATCTCCTCCTGACCCTTTTGAATCTCACGCCACGCCGCGCTCAAATCCTTCCGTCCTTCATCGAGTTGTGCCTGCCCCTCGTCAAGCTGCGCCTGATATGCCGCGATCTGCGCTTTCCCGTCCGCAAGCGCGGCTTTTCCGGCCTCCAGTGTTGCGCGGCTCGCCGCAAGTTCCTGCCTCGGCGCCGCAAGCTGCGCATAGCCTTCCTCGACAGAGGCGCGACCCGCCGCGATCTGGGCAGTCAGAGCGGCAATCATATTCGCATCCTGCATATCCGGCGGCATAGCCTCCATCTGCGCCAACAAAGCCTCGACCTCCTTTAGGGACTGCTCCGCCTCCGCAAGCTGTGCCTCCGCTGCGGACACTTCCGCCTCCGCCGCCGCAAGCTCCGCTTCCCCCTGCAATAGTACCTTCTCCTGCGCATCGATCACAGCGCGCTGCTCTTCCAGCAGTGTTCTCCCCTCATTTAGTTCTTTCTCCCCCGCTGCCAGTTCTCTGTCTCCTGCCTCAGCCTGCTCGATACCGTCCGCAAGTTCACGCTCCCCGTCGGCCAATTCTCTCTCTTTTTCCGCTATCAGCTCTCTGGCATCCGCAAGCTCGATCTCACTCTCCGCCAAAGTCTTTCTGCCGTCTAGTAATTCCTGCCTCGCGTCCTCTATCTGCCGCTCCCCGTCGGCAAGCTGCTCTGCCGCGTCCGCAAGCTCCCTCCTCGCATCCGCAAGCTCCGCCTCCGCATCGGCTTTCTCCTCCGCAAATGTTTCCTCCGCATCCGCAAGTTCTTCCTCCGCGTCCGCCACAATTCGTTCAAAACGGCCGTCCGCCGCCTGCTCGGCTCTGGTCTCCCACGCCGCCTCGATCTCCTCCATATAGGAATCGTAAGCCTCGCTGTAAAGCGGAAAATCCGCGTCAAACTTCACATAGACCTCCGTATAATAGTCCTCCGCAAACCCTTCCGGCAACAGATACACAAATCCGCTCACGCTCCCCACACCCAGAGAAGTGTTTCCCCGCTCAAACTGAACATAGATCGGCGACTTCACCACACCGGTGATCGTGTATTCCCTGTAGGCAAAATGCTCCAGATCCTCCTCAGCATTTCCCTCAGAGAGAAAAATGCTGCTGCCGATGGCGGAAGCGTCAAACAATTTCGCGTCCGCCACACACTCATACCCCTCCTGTGGCATCCTGCCCTCCAACAACTGCACCTGGTTGACATCCTGGGTCAGAGAATGGACTTTGACCACCCCTTCCTTCCCCGAAACATCCTCGTACAGAACATCAAAAGTAAGCGCCCCTTCCGCCGCGCGCACATTTTCCTGCTGCCTCAAAAAGGCCACGTCCTCCTCCTCATAACCCAGAGTGGAGATCAGCCTATAATCATAAAACTGTGTCCGCTCAAAATACGCTTCCCCAGTCAGCACCATCGCGGTCTTAGACACCTTCAACCCCGCAAAAAGGCCCACCCCCAGCGCTATGATTGCCATGATCGCAAAAAAACGTCCAAAGCTCTGCCTGATCTCTCTGACTGTAGATTTTCCTAATGCGCTTCTTTTCATACGCTTTTGTCTGCCCTCATTCTTACCACTCGATCTTCTCGATATCCACAATATGATCATTCTTCACCATACTGACTATGGCGCCGTTCTTCACCGTGATGATGCGATCCGCCATCGCCGTCAAAGCCTGATTGTGCGTGATGACTACCACGGTCTTGCCTTTTTGTCTGCAAGTATCCTGCAGCAGCTTCAAAACCGCTTTTCCGGTGTTGTAATCCAACGCTCCCGTAGGTTCGTCGCACAAAAGCAGCTTGGGATTTTTGGCCAGCGCCCTGGCGATCGCCACGCGCTGCTGCTCTCCGCCGGAAAGCTGCGCCGGAAAGTTATTCATTCTCGCCTCCAGCCCCACATCTTTCAGCACCTCCGCCGCATCCAAAGGATCCTTACAGATCTGTGCGGCCAACTCCACATTTTCCAATGCCGTCAGATTTTGAACCAGATTATAAAACTGAAATACAAAACCGATGTCCAGACGTCTGTAAGTGGTGAGCCGCTTTTTGTCATAGCGGGAGATTTCCTCCCCGTCCAACAGAACCCGCCCGCTCGTGAGAACATCCATTCCGCCCAAGATATTCAACACGGTCGTCTTGCCGGCGCCGGACGCCCCCACGATCACACAAAATTCGCCTTTTTCTATTTCAAAGCTCACATCCCTGAGAGCGGGAATCTCCACCTCTCCCGTTTTGTAAACCTTCTGCACTTTGTCAAAGACTACAAATGCTCCCATCGCATCCTCTCCCTGTCCACGATCTTTTGTTATTGATTTTACACACTATCTGCTCTGATTGCAAGACTCACCTCAAAAATTGGACTACCGAAAGTAACAATCCCTTTATAGCTGAATTATTGACATAAAAAAAAGAATCCTGGGCACACTACTTCTATCAAAAAAACAGGAGGTGTATTATGAACAACGATGATACGATCAAGCTTTTGAAAGAATGTGACGCGGGCACCAAGATGGCGGTGTCCTCCATTGACGAGGTCTTAGATCAGATACAGGATCGGAGAATGAAGGATCTATTGTGTGAGAGCAAGGAACATCACGAAAAACTGGGAAATGAGATCCATGACCTGTTGACACAGCACGGCAGCGAGGACAAGGAGCCAAGCGTCATGGCAAAGGGAATGTCCTGGATAAAGACCAATATGAAGATGGGAATGGACAACAGCGACGCCACCGTGGCAGACCTGATCACCGACGGCTGCAACATGGGCGTCAAAACCCTGCACAGGTACTTAAATCAATACCAGACGGCCGACAAGACCTCCAAGGCCATCTGCGGCAAGCTCTCTGACATTGAAGAAACCCTGTGCAAGGATCTGCGCCAATATTTATAATCCTTTGAGGCAGCGCCCTATCTCTCCTCCATATTCAGGTAGGGCGTGTGGCTTCCTACATATTTGTAGGCAGGACGGATGATCTTGCCCGCGTTGATCAGTTCCTCCAGCCTGTGAGCGCTCCAGCCGGGTATTCTGGCGATGGCGAAGATCGGCGTGAACAACTCTTCCGGTATGCCCAGCATAGAATACACAAATCCGCTGTAAAAGTCCACATTGGCACAGATATGCTTGAAAATCTTTCTCTGCTCCATGATCAGGCGTCCGGCAATATGCTCCACTCTGTCGTAGAGGCCAAACTCCGCCAACATTCCCTTCTCTTCCGCCAGGCTCTTGGCATACTTTTTCAATATGACCTCTCTGGGATCGGAGAGCGTGTACACAGCGTGCCCCATGCCGTAGATCAAGCCTGTCTTGTCAAAAGCGTCCTTATTCAGTATCTTCAAAAGGTAATCCGCAATCTCCTGCTCGTCCTCCCAATCCGCCACATTTTTCTTGATGTCGTCAAACATGTTCTGCACTTTCAAATTGGCGCCTCCATGCTTTGGCCCTTTCAGAGAGCCGATCGACGCCGCCATGGAAGAATAAGTGTCTGTGCCGGAGGAGGACACCACATGGGTGGTAAAAGTAGAATTGTTGCCGCCGCCGTGTTCCGCGTGCAAGATCAAAGCAATATCCAGCACCTTCGCCTCCAGCTCTGTGTATTTGCCGTCATTGCGCAGCATCAACAGAATATTCTCCGCCAGAGACAATCCCTTTTGCGGATTGCGGATCATCAAAGTCTCGTCCTTTCTGAAATGCAGATACGCGTGGTAGGAATATACCGCGATCAAGGGAAGCTTGTTGATCAGCTCCAACGACTGACGCAGCACATTCTGCGCGCTGGTCTCATCCGGATTACTGTCATAAGTATACAGCGTCAAAACGCATCTCTGCAGGGCGTTCATAATATTGGCATTGGACGCTTTCATTACCACATCTCTCAAAAACCGCCCGCCGATCTCCTGCAGCTCCGCCATCACATGCAGAAACCGATCAAGCTCCTCCTGATTGGGCAGTTTGCCGAACAACAACAGATAGCTAGTCTCCTCAAAACCGTATTTTCTGCCCTCCAGTCCGCGTATGATGTCCTGGACATTGATCCCCTGGTAGTAAAGCTCTCCTTCCGCCGGAATCCCGCGTCCTCCCTCCAGCCGGTAGGCGCATACATCCGATATCTCCGTCAGACCCGTGAGAACGCCCTTTCCCGTGGCATCCCGAAGTCCTCTTTTCACATCGTACTCCGCATACAGATTCTGGTCGATCAGATGGCTCTTCATCAACTCTTTCTGGAGGATATCCATATCCTGCCTCAGTTCTCCCATCTCATCCAATCCCAGCATTTCGTTTGTCTTTTCGTTTATCATACTCTCCTCCTCTATTTGAACTGCACTCTTTAGTGTCTGCGTTGGAAGATACCATTCGCACAATGACACTTGCTATGTCCTCGGCTACCGCCCCTGCATCAATGGTAGTCCACTTCCATCATACACAATCCCTGCGCGGGAGCCGTAGGCCCTGCCAGCGCGCGCTTTTTCGCAGGGATCAGCTCTTCCATACTCTCCGGCGCGCGTCTGCCGTATCCCACCTCCAACAGCGTCCCCGTCAGAATCCGCACCATATGCTGCAAAAATCCTGTGCCATGGTAAGTAAAGGTCAGATAGTCCCCTTTTTGCCGGATGTCGATTCTATCCACCTTGCGGATCGTAGACTTTTTCATCCTGGGGTTGCTGCAAAAACTGGCAAAATCTTTCTCGCCTTTCAAATATTCCGCCGCCTGCCGCATCCTCTCCACGTCGGGCATCTCCTCCAACGCATACACATATTTTCGATCAAAAACCGGTTTGGACGCTCCCACATAACAGGTATAGACATAGGTCTTGCCCAACGCATTATAACGGCTGTGAAAGCGATCTCCCGCCCTGCGTACCTCACTGACGCATATATCATCCGGCAGATAACGGTTCAGATACCCGCGGATCTCCTCCTCGGACCATTCCGTGTGCAAAAAAGCATTGGCCGTCATAGCTTTCGCGTGGACGCCCGCGTCCGTCCGCCCCGCTCCGATAACCTCCACAGGTTCTCCCACCATCAAGGCCAACACATTTTCCAGCTTTCCCTGTATGGTCATGTCTGTGCCTGGCTGATGCTCCCAGCCATAATAACGCGAGCCGTCATATGCGATCGTCAGTCTGTAATTCTGTTTCATCTAACGTTTTTACTCCTCTATTGCCGTTGTTCCGCTTTTTTTAACAACTCTTTGACGGAATCCGCACCTCTCTCCTTTAACATGCTCATCATCTTTTCAGAATAGACATTTTCTATTCCCTTTTTCTCAATTGACAAAACAAATGATAGCAATCCCTTCAAATGACTCAATTCTTTATAGTCAATTTGTTCTGCATCATACAACTTGATCGCCTCCCAAAAAATTTCATTTTTCGTTTTTCGCCCTACGCTGATATGGCGGTAATTATTTTCCTGTCTGACAACGGACACCCCCGTTATTCTCACATGGTTGGATCGATATAAATTAATAATCTGCGTCTTGTTTTCATTGATCTTCAATTTGTATTTCCCCAGCAAACGTGTGATCATTCGGAGCATTTCCGCCACGCTTTGTCGGTATTCTTCCCCCTCTTTGATTCTAAATGATATAACCATGTCGTCTGCATATCTTGTATAGATCAAATTCTCCAATTTTAATTTCTTCATCTTGCCGTACAAAATTCCATCAAATTCTTTTAAATAAATATTGGCAAGAGCGGGCGAGGATACCAAGCCAAGCGGCAGTCCTTTTTGACCAACGCTGCATCGAGTCACAATTTCGTGACATTCAAATCGGCTGATTTCTCCTACTTTACTGATCTCCTTATACAGTTGTTCCTCCATGATCTTCAAATTAATGCTCGGAAAAAATTGTTTAATATCTACCTTCACATAAATATCGTTATACAGATGTGCCTCTGCATTTTTGTATATGGAAGCTCCTGGAACATACGCTTTTGCAAATATAGAATCATATACATTTTTACGCAAAAAATCAACCACAGCCTCGTGATACTTTCGCAATTCAGATGATTCCTGATAGGTTACAATTTTGCGAATTTTATTTTTCCTTCTTATATATTTTACAACAAAATCTTCCGCCATCTTTGCACCACTATATCCTTATCTTCCTTTCAATCACCGCAGCCACGCAATCCCTGTATTTATGATAAAAATACTGGTTTTCCCTTCCGTCGAGACGAATCATCTTTTTGGAAATCACAATTCTATTTGTTGTTTTGTAGTCCGCGCTCTTCTTGATGGATAAAAGCTCTGCTGCGGAGAACAAATACAAAATCATCCCAATCGCTCTATTGACACTCATCTGCTCAATATTGGTATTCACCTTGATCGAACAATAAAAAGCTTTCTTTCCAACCTTTTCAGCAATGCTGTTGATAAAGGTTTCCTTAAGCCAATCAACAACTCTTTTCTCGATTTCCAGAACGGTGTATCCTGCTTTTGAGAAAAATTCAGATTCATATTCCGCACAATTCAAGATAGCGGCAAAACAGAACATCAGCATACGCGGCTGTATTTCAATTTGTAAATGATCCTCTTCTATTTTATAATAAATCTCTCCCTGTACGATATCTGATTTATTGACGGTAAAGCAAACTCCTCTTTTCCCTATGTTTTTGTCTATAAAATCTCGAATATTAGCGCCTAATTCCTTTCCAATCTCATTTTGATGAAAAAAGGTCAACCAATGAAAAACATTTTGAGAAATTTTATTGCGCTTGATTTGAGGATAAAATTTCAAAATATTCACATAAGTGTCGCCAAACGCAGCGCGTAAAAACGCCCCTAGTTTATCCTCTTCAACTGCCATCTCATCCGGAACCAACAGACACGTCTTCTTTTGCGCGTCAGGAACACCCAAAAACAACCCCGCCTCGGCGCCTGTGGATATACTTTCCAATATAATAAAATTAGCGTCTGACAGGAAATTTACCAACATTTCCACTTGGTATAAATTATCAAATCCGGCCTCCGCATAAGTTAATTTTTTGGGATAGGATTTGTTCTTCGGAACAAAATACTTTTCAAGAATAATAGGCCGATTATTCTCATCCACCGCCTTCAAAAATTCACTTAGCACAACTCTTTTATCGCGCTGCATGTCTTGATAATTCAAAGATACTCCACACAAAAAAATGTAGGTATAATCACTTATTCGGATATTTTCTTTAAAATAATAGTCTCCCATAAAATCTCCATCAAAAAAGGATTCTACTTAAATTTGGAAAGAATTTATTGAAAATCAAGATGAAAGCGAAGGGTTCGTTCAATTGAAGCCAGTCGGCTTCAATTGAAGGGTTCGTTTGATTTCAGCTTGATCTCTCAAATAATTCGACGGTAGTCGAACAAATTTAACCAAATTTTCAATGCATTATCCTCAGACGCTGAGGGGGCTAAATGCCTTACTAGAATCCTTTCTACATGTTATCACAAAATTTCAGAAAAATCAAATTGTTTGTAATTGGTTATTTTCTGCAGATTCTCCTTTGCATATCCTCCGACTTCAAAATCGAAATAAAAGTCGCCTGTGGACTCTATCTTCATCCGGTCAAACAATGTCTTTTCTTTTGCTCCATGAAAATAGTAATAACCAATCACAAGTATATACTTGTATAGCGTTCGCTCGAAAAAATCAATTGCATCAACCGTATCGTTTGCCGCGATATCCTTCGCTATGATCAGATTGATCAGCACATACAAGTCCTCAAAAGCGATACAAATGTCTTTCCTGTTATCTAATAATTGATCATATTCAATAGCGGGCAAAAGCGGGATCTCATATTTGTCTTGCCCCATAACCATCACAGTTTTCGTATATTTTCCCACATATATCGCTTTAAGGTTTTTAAGGAGCTGACATACGACTTCCTTCTTCTCTATTCTCAATATCATATCCAAAATATCGTTATCGGTAAATCTCACCCTGACATGATCTTTGATATACAGAATCCTTGTTTTCCCAATATCCCGCTTTCTGGCCCTCGTTTCCTTTCTAAATAAGAAATTTTCATTGTGCCTGCCGCCTGCATCGAATATCACCTTTTTAAAAATATACTGCATAGTGGTTTTTCGCGCCTGGTCATCCAAATCTCTGATAAAATTTTTCCCTGATTCTTTTGTATTTTCCAATTTATCCCCTTAGATTTTCATTACGACTATTTTCCATCTTATTCTACTCTATTTGAGCCTCAATTACAACCATCAAGATTTTAGTAGCTGCCATTTGTTTTTTATGATATGATGACCTTATTCAAGGCAGGGAACGGCCGGATGGCCGGAGGGAGGCCCCATGAGAATTTATCTATGTGATGACGAAAAACAGATCTTGCAGGATATGGCTACAAAAATACAGGTTATGCAGCCGGACAGTCTTGTCAAATGCTACGAGAAAAGCCTGGACTTATGGGAATCTCTAAGAACGGAGCGATGCGATGTGCTCTGCCTGGACATCGATATGCCACAGATAAGCGGTCTGGAGCTGGCTGCCCTGATGGATAAGCTGGAGGCAAAGCCTTTGCTTGTCTTTGTGACCAGCCATGACGAGCTGGTATACGACAGTCTGAAATTCCATCCCTTCGGTTTTGTGCGAAAAGCATATTTTGCAGAAGAGATGGAAAAGCTGTTGACGGACTGCGCGGAGGAATTAGAGAGCCGAGAAAGGTATTTTTCCTTTCAGTCGGGAGCGGAAAGGATCAAACTGCCTTTATCGGAAATCTTATTTTTTGAATCGGAAGGAAATTATGTGAAGCTGGCCGTCAAATCAGGAGAAATATATCGCTTTCGGGATACGCTTTATTCCCTGGAAGCGGCGCTGTCCGGAAATGGTTTTGTCCGCATCCACAAAGGTTTTCTGGTAAATCAGCGGACTATCAGAACGATACGGGGAAACGAGATTACGTTGGAAGAAGGAACCTGTCTTCCCATCGGAAAAAGTTACGCGTCGTCGGCAAGGAGACGGCTGATACGATACATGACGGCCGCCGAAGGCGATATATGATGATAGGAGTTGACGAGGTATGAAAAAGCTGGAAGACTACAGACTGAAAATAGAGGCACTGGATATACGCTGCACCGCGCTCTTGGCGGAGAAGGGCGAATTGGAGTTGGAATTACAAGCCTTGAAGGAGGAATGGGGCCATGTCAGGGAACAGGATCAGGAGATCCGCAAACTCCACGAAAATGTGCGAAGGCTGAAACATGACATGAAAAACCATCTGCTGGTGATCGCCTCCTGTCTGAACGCGGAAGATTACGCGGCCGCGAGAGAATACACTTCGGGGATGCTGGATCAGCTAAACGCCATTCACAGTTATGTGGAGACAGGCAATTCCCTGATGAACCATATTCTCAATGAAAAATTGGAGTTGGCGCGGAGTAAGGGCATCGCGGTGAAAGCCAGTATACAGATGCTTTCTTTTGCGAAAATGGACAGTCTGGATTTCTCTGCGCTTTTGTCCAACATGCTGGACAATGCCATCGAGGCGTGTGAAACAGTCTCTTCTCCCCTGCTGCAAGTGGAGATCGGAAAACGCAGAGGATATGAAATGATACAGATCCGCAACCGCATCGCCGCACCGGTGCTGGCCCAGAATCCGACTCTTCGCTCATCGAAACCGGACGGCGCTGCCCACGGTATGGGGATCCCTCAGATCAGAAGCATTGTGGACAAGTATCAAGGGCTCTGCGACTTCTATGAGGAGGACGGCTTTTTCTGTGCCTGCGCGTTTATCCCTGAATAAGACCTGTTTATCCCAAACCTTTGCAATACGTCATTGCAAAGGTTATTCTTTTATTATGCTTTTACTGTGAAATGATCGGAGGCAGAAATGATATGCTTTGAAAAGGTGAGCAAATTCATATTGTCCGACGTCAGCTTTTGTGTTCCAAAAGGCCAGACGGTGGGGATTATCGGCCCCTCCGGAGCGGGGAAGACGACTCTCTTGAAACTGGCCTGCGGACTGCTTGCGCCGAAACAGGGGCGCGTGCGAGTTCTCGACAGGGATCCTCTGGAAGCCAGAGCGCTCATCAAACGCTCGCTGGGCGTCTGTATCGCCGGCATCCCCCTGATGGAAGGGGACGATACCGTAGAGGAAGGTTTTCGGATGCTGCAGGCAATCTATGAGATTCCAAAAAAGCAGTATTGTAAACGCTACGAGGAGCTGTCGGCACGGCTGTGCTTCAAAGAATTGGCCGGAAGTAAATGCAAGGATCTGTCTGCGGGACAAAGAGCGCGTGTCCGCCTGGGAGCGGCGCTTTTGCCGGAACCGGAGGTGCTTTTGCTGGACGAGCCTGCCAGCGGACTGGACGTAAACGGTAAAATGGCGCTTCTGGAGATTATGACAGAACGCCGCAGAGAAGGAGCTGTAACACTTGTAACATCCCATGATATGAACGAAATATCAACGCTCTGCAGCCGTCTGGCATTACTAAAAGAAGGAAAGCTGCTCTATTATGGCAGCGAACGAACGCTGTTACAACGCTATGCCCCTCCGGAAGAAATCACGGTAAAGCTGTCCGGCAGGCTTCCGGATCTGGAAGATCTGCCTCTGGTTTCTTATGCCTTGGACGGCGACGACCTCAAACTGCGTTTCTGTCCAACGCATATCACGGCGGCGGAAATCTTAAAACAACTGCTGCGGCAGACCAATCTGCAGTCGGTAGACATCCACAGAGCCAGTCTGGAGGATGTGTTTTCACAAATCGAATAGGAGGAGCCATGGAAAATTTAATTGAAGTCAGGGATTTGAGCAAGACCTTCCAAATCAGCAAAAGGGGCAGAGGGATTCCGGGCATGGTGGCCAATCTGTTTGTGCCCAAATACGAGAAAAAAACCGCAGTCAAAAACGTGAGCTTTACGATCAAAGAAGGGGAAATGGTCGGATTCATAGGCCCCAACGGGGCAGGAAAATCCACCACCATCAAAATGTTGTCCGGCATTTTATATCCGGACAGCGGCAGCCTGCAGGTGGCAGGCTATATCCCCTACAGGCAGCGCAGGGAATATGTGTCCCAGATCGGCGTGGTATTCGGACAGAAATCACAGTTGCAATGGGATCTGCCTGTGATAGACAGCTTTGAGCTGTTAAAGGCGATCTATCGCATCCCCGATGAGATTTACCGCAAGAACCTGGAACGGTATACGGAAATGTTAAACATGAGCGGTTTCTTACATCAGCCTGTGAGACAGCTTTCCCTGGGACAGCGTATGCGCGCCGACATCGTGGCGGCTTTGCTACACTCTCCCCGAATCGTCTTTTTTGATGAACCCACCATCGGCGTCGATGTGTCAGGAAAGGAGGTCATCCGCAGCTTTTTGAGAGAACTGAATGAGAACGACAAACTGACCATGATTTTTACCACTCACGACATGCAGGATATCGAAAAGACCTGTCAGAGACTTCTGATCATCGACGACGGCCGCAAGGTATATGACGGTTCGCTGGAAGGAATCAAGGCCAAGTACAGCGCTGTCAGGCAGCTTGACGTAGAGTTTGCCGAAAGTCTTACTGTGCGCCCGATCGCCCATGTGACAATCCAGGAAATAGACACTTATAAAAAACGGTTCCTGTTTGAAAACGCCACAGTGGAGATTCAGGATCTCATGAACCATCTTTTGACCAAGTACCCCGTCCGAGATCTGAATATCACGGAACCCGCGATCGAGGGGATCATCCGCAGAATCTATCAGGGAGAGGAGGCCATTTTATGAGACTAACTCCCTATTTTGCCTATGCCAAAAAGAGTTTTTTAGGACGCAGCGCCTACCGTTTCGATCATTTGATGGGTATTTTTTCCACATGTCTACAGGTTTTTATCTATTGGAATATCTACCGCGCCCTGTATGGACAACGAGCGGAAGTGGACGGCATCACTATGGCGATGGTGACGACGAATTTTGTTTTGTCCATGGGGCTCAAGGAAGCTTTTTACACTGACGACGGCTATCTGGCCCGCAAGATCAGGGACGGGAGCATTGCCACAGAGCTTTTACATCCCATTAACTTTAAGGGGCGTATGCTTGCGGAAAATTTGGGAAATGCACTGTTTAATCTGATTTTCCGGTTTGCTCCGGCGGTGTTTGTCTCCGTCTGTATCGTGGGCATCCAGCCGCCGGCGGACGCCAGGAGCGTCCTGCTCTTTATAGTGAGCGCCATTTTAGGCTATGGCGTTCTCTGGGCGATCAGCTTCGCCTGCCAGATGACGGCTTTCTGGCTCATCAATACCTGGAGTCTGTTTACCATCAAAAATGTTTTTGTGAATCTCCTTTCCGGCTCTCTGGTTCCGCTGTGGTTCATGCCCGACTGGATGGGGGGAGCGCTCAAGCTGACGCCCTTTTCTTCCATCTATTTTACGCCTGTGCAGATCTATCTCGGCCAGCTTTCTTTGAAGGAGATCGGGAGCCGCTGTATCGTACAACTCTTGTGGGCGGTGGGAATCTTTCTGCTGGGAGATTTTCTGTGGCGCAGAGGACAGAAAAAACTGGTTGTGCAGGGAGGATGAGAGCATGAGAAATAACACATTGGAATTGATCAGACTGTATATGAGAACCACCATACGTTCCTGGTTCCAGTACCGCGTGGATGCTCTGCTGCGTTCTGTGGCAGTGTTTCTGCGGGAGGCCACAGGAGTGATTGCCATTTATTTTACCTTGTTGAAATTTGACAACTTGAACGGATGGCGACTAAAAGAAATGATGTTTTTGTACAGTCTGCTCTTTTTGACCTATGGGATTCTGATCATCTTTTTCACAGGACTGCGGGATTTCGGCGCAATGGTGCGCACCGGAAAATTTGACCGTTATATTTTGCGCCCCAGGGGACTTTTGTTTCAGATGATCTTTGTCAATGCGGATTGGTTCGCCGCGGTGGGACACGGCGGCCTCGGTATCCTGCTCTTTGTGGTCACGGCGGGCAGCGTCGGTATCCGCTGGAACGCCGGAACCATCCTCTATTATGTGCTGGCGGTGGCAGGAGGCGTTTTGATCCAGGGCGCAATCTTTTTGTTTCTCGCCACACTGAACATCTTTCTTTTGGAGACGGGAAGTCTGAAAGAGCTTTTATACTACAACCCCCGCAAGTTCGCCGGATACCCGATCAGTATCTTCCACAAGGCAATTCAGGGTTTTATGATCTATGTGATCCCCATGGCCTTTGTAAATTATTTTCCGGCACAGTTTCTTCTGCACAAACCGGATATGGCGGGGTTCCCGAAGTTTTTCCTCTATATTACCTTTCCGGTCGGGGCGGGGATGTATCTGCTCTCATACCTGTTTTGGAGGTTTGGACTGCGGTATTATAAAAGCTCTGGGAATTGAAAGCAAAAGTATCTGTTGACTTTAACAGAGCAAATTGCTAATATAATGAAGTAACTCTATGAATCATTACATAGAAAGGGAGATTATTATGAAAAAATTTTTTGCATTAATGTTGACTGTCGTTATGGCTCTGACCGCCACCGGCTGCGGAGATACCGCCGTCTCCGGTCAGAACACAGAGAGCAGCGATCTGGCGTATGTGCAGGATAAGGGCACTCTGGTGGTCGGGATCACCGACTTTGCCCCAATGGACTACAAGGACGCAAACGGCGAATGGATCGGCTTTGACGCCGACATGGCAAAGGCCTTTGGAGAGAGCATCGGCGTGGATGTGGAATTTATGGAGATCACTTGGGCCAACAAGATCATGGAATTGGACGGTAAGACCATCGACTGCGTATGGAACGGCATGACGCTGACTTCCGAAGTCACAAGCTCCATGGAGTGTTCCAACCCCTACTGCCTCAACTGGCAGATCGTGGTGGTGCCCGCTGCGATAGCAGGTCAGTACCAGAATGAGGACAACCTCTCCGATCTGACCTTTGCCGTGGAAGCAGGCAGCGCCGGCGAAGAAGCGGTATCTTCCCGCGGCCTGAACTATACCCCTGTGGAGAGCCAGGCGGACGCTCTGATGGAAGTTGCCGCCGGTACTTCCGATGCCGCAGTCATCGACTTGCTGATGGCGGCTGTCATGGTGGGCGAAGGAACCGGTTATGCCGATCTGACCTACACCATCGGACTCAGCAGCGAGGAATATGGCGTGGGTTTCCGCAAAGGATCCGATCTCGCCGCAGCGCTCAACGATTTCCTCACAGCAAGCTATGCTGACGGCAGCTTATTGGAGTGTGCCGCCACTTACAACCTGGAAGCGGCAATCACAGAACCGTAATCTGTACACATGTAACAGTTGATTTATTTCTATAGGGCGGACGTCCCACATAACGGCATGACTGAACTGTTACATACACGCTTCAGAATAGAGGTAACTATGGAATTGATCATGGAACAGATGCCAATTGTCATACATTCCCTGAACGTCGGTTTTTTGCAGACATTAAAGCTCTTTTTTGTCACATTGATCGGCGCGTTTCCTCTGGGACTCGTCATCGCCTTTGGCTCCATGTCTAAATGGAAACCGCTCTGCTATCTGTCGAGATTCTTTGTCTGGGTGATCAGAGGAACGCCCCTGATGATTCAACTGCTGATCATCTATTACTTCCCCGGCCTGGTGTTGAACAATCCCATCTGGGGAGGCGGGGAGGCAGGGCGGTTTTTGGCTGCATCTTTGGCATTTATCATCAACTATGCCTGCTATTTCTCCGAGATCTACCGCGGCGGTATTCAAAGTGTCCCCGTGGGGCAGGAGGAAGCGGGACTTGTGCTGGGTATGACCAAACGACAGATTTTCTTTAAGGTCACTCTGCTGCAGATGATCAAGCGGATCGTGCCGCCCATGTCCAACGAGATCATCACGTTGGTCAAAGACACCTCCCTTGCTCGTATCATCGCGCTACAGGAGATCATCTGGGCCGGTCAGGCGTTTATGAAGGGATCGCAGGGCATCTCGGGCGCCATCTGGCCGCTCTTCTTCACCGCCGTCTACTATCTGGCAAGCATCGGCGTTTTGACTGTACTGTTGGGACGCGTTGAGAAAAAGCTGAACTATTTTAGGTAAAGGAGACAAATATGCCTATCTTAGAAGCGGAACATATTCAAAAAAACTTTGATCACACCGAGGTGCTCAAGGATATCAGCTTTTCCCTGGAGAAGGGACAGGTGCTCTCCATTATCGGTTCTTCGGGAAGCGGCAAGACCACCCTTCTGCGCTGCCTGAATTTTTTGGAACGGCCGGACAAGGGCGTCATCCGCGTGAATGGGGAGACGCTGTTTGACGCGGACGCTCCCAAAAGGATGCAGGAGGCGGATATCCGCAAAAAAAGACTGCATTTCGGCCTTGTGTTCCAATCTTTCAATCTGTTTCCACAGTATACTGCCAGACAAAATGTGATGCTGGCCAAGGAACTGTTGGCCAAAGAACAGCCTGATTACAAGAGCCGCAAAAACGAGATTCACCACGAGATCGAGGCACAGGCTGAGGCGCTGCTCGCACAGATGGGATTGGGCGACCGCATGGACAATTATCCACACCAGCTCTCGGGAGGCCAGTGCCAGCGCGTCGCTATCGCCCGCGCTCTGTCCCTGCAGCCTGATATCCTATGCTTTGACGAACCCACATCCGCCCTGGATCCCGAGCTCACGGGAGAAGTGTTAAAAGTGATGCGGGAACTTGCAGCGCAAAACACCACCATGATCATTGTCACCCATGAGATGGCTTTCGCCAGAGATGTGGCAAATCAAGTAATTTTTATGGACGACGGGCGTATCTTGGAGCAGGGCGACCCCGCCCAAGTGATCGAACATCCCAAACAGGAGAGAACGAAACAATTTTTGGCACGCTTCCAAACAGAACAAGCCAAAGAAAAGAGATAGAAATAAATGGAGGAGAAAAATGAGCGCAAAAGAATTACAACCGATCAAAGAGGGGAAAGTCCGCGAGATTTATGACAATGGCGACAGCCTGATCATGGTAGCTACCGACCGCATCAGTTGTTTTGACGTTATATTAAACAATTCCGTGACCAAAAAGGGAACTGTACTGACCCAGATCTCCAAGTTTTGGTTTGACATGACAAAGGACATCGTTCCCAACCATATGATCTCCGTGGACGTGAAGGATATGCCGGAATTTTTCCGTCAGCCTCGCTTTGACGGCAACAGTATGATGTGCCGGAAGCTGAACATGCTTCCCATCGAGTGTATTGTACGGGGATACATCACCGGAAGCGGCTGGACAAGCTATGTCAAGAACGGCACCGTATGCGGCATCCGCCTGCCGGAGGGACTGAAGGAATCCGACAAACTGCCCGAACCCATCTACACTCCCTCTACCAAGGCAGAGTTGGGGGAACACGACGAGAATATTTCCTTTGCGCAGAGCGTTGATTACTTGGAGGAACGTTTCCCCGGCAAAGGGCAGGAATACGCGGAAAAGCTGCGGGATCTCACCATCGCCCTCTACAAAAAATGCGCTGATTACGCCCTGACCCGCGGCATCATCATCGCGGACACCAAGTTTGAGTTCGGCCTGGACGAAAGCGGCGACATTGTGGTAGGCGACGAGATGCTCACTCCGGACAGTTCCCGCTTCTGGCCCGCTGACGAATACGAGCCGGGACACGGCCAACCTTCCTTCGACAAGCAGTTCGCGAGAGACTGGCTGAAAACCAATCCCGACAACGATTGGACGCTGCCGGAAGAAATTGTGGAGAAGACCATCGCCAAGTATCTGCAGGGATACGAGATGTTGACAGGGAAGAAACTGTAGGGCATCGGCCTGCACGAATAGGAAAATCTACAGTGAATATAAGTAAATACTGCTGAACGAAGTGATAGCCGTCGATATGGGCGCGAAACGCTCCATAACGGCGGCTATGTTCACATTTTGACATTACTCATAATGTCCCCTACATGCGATAATCATCACATTATCATTTTCCACCGCGTAGACAATCCTATGCTCCTTATCAATCCGACGGCTCCAGAAACCACTCAGCTTCCCTTTTAGCGGTTCCGGCTTACCGATACCTTCAAAGGGATTCCGTCGTATATCTCTTATCAACGCATTGATACGCTTTACAACGATTTTATCCGTCCGTTGCCATTCGCAATATTCTTCCCATGCGTCGTAGTCCCATTGTATCCGTTCTATCTGCATATGATCCCTTATTCCTCTATCTGTTCGTGTTCTACAAATTTTAACCGTCCTGCCTTGTAGTCTTCCATTTTCTTCTCCAAATACCGAATATTGCTTTCACTATAAAAAGGATCCGGATCTGCAGTGATTTCAAAAGGAATTCGTCTCTCTTGCGCTACTTTTGTACAGAAAATAGTTATTGCCGTTGTAAGATTCATGCCCATTTTGCGGCAAATTTCTTCCACAGATTCCTTTAAATCTGCATCCATACGAAAATTTACACTTGTTTGTGCCATCGTATCATACCTCCTGTTCCATTTCATTATCTACACTCGCTAACACTCATTATATCACTTTTCATGTTTTTGTAAAGCATTTACTTTACAAACTCGCATTAGATGCACCGCTCCCCGTATTTCATTCCTGCTGAACCCTATAGAATCCTCTTTTCCCTATTTTCACCTCAAGAAAACCCTCGGAAGGAATCTCTATCATCTCATCCAGTTCGCTATGTTTCTCGCCATCGATACTGACAGATGACTGAGAAATCAATCTTCTGGCATTACTCTTACTCTCATTAGGCATACATTTGCATACTAAGTCAAGTATTCCGATTTTCTCATTCTCGGTATTTACAATGGGCGCATTTTCGGGGAACTTGCGCTTGCTAAATGTGCTTATAAAAGTTTCCTTTGCGTGATCTGCGGCATCTTCACCATGGAAGATTTTTGTCACTTCATATGCCATAAACATTTTAGCTTCCATAGGATGATTGGGAATGTCAAGCTCCTTTATATTCTCTAAGGGAATCCTGGTGTTGTTGATCAGAATAATTTCAATCATTTCATCCGGCTGTTGCATGAGCTGTCCAAACATATCGACAGAACCACTCTTAAGAAAAACACCGGTTCCGTTACTTTTAGACATAAGCTCACCTGTAACAGGATTTGCCATGAGATTCACCGCTACTACAAACTTCTCCTTATTGTTGAAATCACGGACAAGCGACCTGCCCATAAGCGCATTAAATATCTGGTCCGTGCCGCACAATTCAACATCGACATCCATAGCGACGCTGTCATATCCCTGGAACATAGGATACACAAATTCATTCAAGAAAATAGGCTTATCCGCATCGAGCCTTCTCTGGAACATATCGCGTTCAATCAGTTGTTGAACGGTTGTGTGCGTAAACAAATCGACCATCTCAAGGGGAGTCAACTGATCGATCCATTCACTGTTATATCTTACGTGCGCGGGATTTTCTGAATCATCAAAGTTTATGATTCGGGAAATCTGGCTGACCCAACTTGCTGCATTTTCTCTGGCCTTTTCTCTTGTAAGCATTGTTCTTGAGGATTCTCTATCGCTAGGATCCCCTATACATGCAGTAAAATCACCAAATAAAACATTCACATGGTGTCCAAGTTGTCTGAATTCCTCAAGCAGCATAAAGTTCTTTGCATGGCTTAAATGCAGGGAATCTCCCGTGGGGTCTGCCCCAATATAGAAAATCAATTTTTTCTCTAATAAAGCCTTTCTAAATTCTTCCCTGGAAGGTAAAATCTCCACGATAATACCTCTTGATAAAATTTCGTCAACTCTCTTTTCTCTTTCTTCAAATGTCATCGTTCTGTCCTTTCCGCTCCTTTCCAAACAAAAAAATGCACCAAACATAATATGTCCAGTGCACTTCTAAAACGATCGGTTATTAATTGTAATTATAACTTACATCTACCGATTTCTATGCACAGACATATCAGACCTACCTGCGTAACTGTGCATCCAATCGGAACACAATTACTTCTAAGTACGTCCGTAATACATGTACATATAGCTCATTGTATGATGTAAGTTCTGCATTTCCATGTTCTCCTCAACTTTTTTATTAACCTATCACAATTTCACCTATGTGTCAAGAACTATTTTTCTATTCTTCCTCACTCAATATCCAGATCCGCTTGAGCGGTATTTCCGCCTTGATAGCAGGGCTCAATTTCTCATAATGATCAAATAATTCCCTGATGACATCCGTAGAATCCCACAGACGAATCTTGAAAAACTGATTGCCTTCTTCTCTGGCGACGCTATCTTTAAATCCATTCCATGATACAAGCAGACCGTACTCAGCTCGCACATTGTTCATCACACCGCCTAATTGATCTAAGGTAGGTCTATCGACAGGTGTATCTAAAGTCTTTACCTGCACACAAATCTTAGGCGAACCAAATCCCATCTCTCCGCCGGAAGCCAACAAATCTTTACCGCCATCCGCCCCCTGTTTACTATGGTACACTGTAAAACCTTTTGCCTTAAGAATCTCTTCAATTAAGGTTTCCATTTTATATCCTTTAAACTTTTGAATAATATATTTCGCAATGGCGTCCTGAATCGCTTCTTCCAAATTGGTGGAAGAAGCCGCCTCCTGTGTGTCATCCGCCTCTGAAAACACAGAATTTGATACCTCCGGAACTTTCCAACCGTTTGCTTCCATGGCTTTCATTCTATTTTCGGCATCATTTCTTGTGATTTTGCAGACAGTCATAAATGCGCCAAACGAATACAGAATATCTCGATCAAAATTATTTCTTGGAATATCTTTCGCAAACCAATCTATGTCTCTGTAATGGTAATATGGATTCCCATTGTTGACATCATATGTATACTCACCGATAACTTTACCGATATGAATTGTACTTGTCCTCTTGCTCGGCAAAACAATCCAGTCGCCAATTTCCATACGATGAGCGATTGGATAGATTTGCGTTTCCCAGTTTTTTATCGTGTTTATCTTCTCTGAAGGATATAACTCTTGCAATTTGTGCAAATGTGCCACCCTATCTTTATAGTCCTTCAAATTTATCTTCAAATCCTGCCATGTGAGATATATCCTGCTATCTGTCAAAAATTTTTCTTCATATTCGCCATTTTTTCCGGCTCTGAATAGCCAAATGCTCATCTTGTACCTCCATTTTTCCTGTTGATACTATTTTACTGACTATTATGAAACTTACGGTAACTTAAATCTTTATAAGATATTTTATGGAATTCTCCTATTTTAAGCCTTTTTCCATATAACAAATTATTGTTACTTATCCAAAATCATCTTTTAGTGAAACTTACGATAACTTAAATGCTATGCCGCAAACATAACCACTTTTGTGAACTGATTATTTTGATTTTCTATTCTTGGCGCAAGCAAAGAAAATCTACCGGTTTCTCCAATGATTTTGTCATAGCCGCTTCCTCGCTCCTCACAAATACCACATCTATGCATAAAACCGGCAATATTTTCATTTCTTGATATTGGTACAGTATCTACTATTCTTTCAATCGCAACTAACGGTGCACCCGCATTTGAAAATTCTATTCTATCAGAAAACAATTCCACCATAGGATTCGTGCCTTTTTGTTCCAGCGCCTGATGAATCATAATATTCGCCAAAAGTTCCCTGATCGCAATTTCCGGAAATGTAGTTGCCTTTTTTCGAATATTACCTTCCAGTATCTCTTCATGTGATGAAATAGTCATAATATATTTTACGACTTCCTCAAAGGAAATTGCATAGCCACTATTAAAAGTTTCTTCATCAATTCCATGCAGCCTTGTATCATCCTGATAACGAATAACACGGATTCCTCTGCGCATTAAGCCTTCAAATTTTCTAAAATTTTTAGCCAACATCAAAACACCATAATTTGTAATATCCCAATGCTTTGCATCATTCCGGCGAATAAATTTTTCATTTTCAAAATCCTCCAGCACCTTTTCCCTGTTGCTCGGAATAGGCAGCTCCAACTTATCATAATATTTTGTGTAATCCAATAATGCTGCGACTTCTTCATCAGTTGCATTAAAATACGCTGTTCTTAATTCATATGGCGTTGCATCAAACATACTCCATAGCTCAGCTTCTTTTTCCTTATAATCGACCAACGATTTAAGATTCGTACCGACTCGTATATATGCAGTCTTCTCAAACTTTGTAGGCTCCGTTTCTGCAGCCGGGATTTCAATCATAGTCACACTAATGTCGTTCCCCTGCTCGTCTTTTCCCATCTGCACCTCATAAAAACGGAAATTAATTTTAGGATTAATCATGCGCACAAGCCATGCTTCAAGTTCTTCATTCCCCTTTTTGCTTGTCTATATTTAAAATCCGTCCCAATAATCTTATGCGTATTATTCTCAACGCCCCAAATCAAATACGCTTTCGGTTTTTCACACAAGACAGCAGCATTGCTTAGTCCGGATATATATTTTGCAATGCGTTCCGGATCTTTATTATTGCACTTAAACTCTACCCATTCAACCTCTGTAGGAAGCTTCGCCAACTCTCTTACCAAGCTTTCCAAATATTCTTTTGATCTTGCCATGCCAAGCCTCCTACTTAAATCTCAATATTTTCAAATATATCTGTTTTTCGTTGCTTTTTCTCTCGAAATCCTATTCTTTTAATATGGTTGTGTTATTGTTTCGGTTTATATGATTTCAAAACTGATGTACCCAAATTGTACTCTCATCATATCCATTCGTCCACAACTTCTTTCCAATCCAAAGGGCGACAACATTTACCAGACCATACATCACCAAACTCTGGATTTTCCGATTTAGGTCTTTTTTCTTTCGGTAGTTCTTTAATGTCAACTACCGTAGGAATCGGAACCGCCGCTCCTAATACGATAGCCTTTTTTGTCGGCAAAGATGGTAGCTCATCTAAAAGTTTGCCTAAAGTATCCGGCACAAGACGTTTTACCATCTCCTGATCTCTATCATTGACTATTCTGTGCAGAATGTATGAATTTAATGCCACTCCCAACATATCTGCCTTAGTTTCAATAAAGCTTTTTTTAATAGATATTCCTTTAACATCATCTAATGTGTATTCGTTGTCGAAATTCTGTTTATTCTTCTGTTCAATTAACTCCCCCAGCTTATATTTAGTCAATGCCATAATCAATCCCCCGAAATACCGTTTTTGTCCGCATCAACGTGCGTTGTTCGATTAACTCGCCAAGTTTATAAGTCTTATTCATCATTATCAAAACCTTTCAATCCGCTTTCAATCTCTTCAATGGTTGGCATGCTGGTCTTGAAGTTTTCGGGGAACAATTTTTGAAGTTCATATTCTGAAACAGCAAGGGGTTGTGAAGAACTTTCCAAAGCATATTTTGCTAATACATTGTCTTTATTTTTGCAAATCAAAAGACCAATCGTAGGGTTGTCATTTTCTTTTTTTAACAAATGATTTACTGCGCTTACATAAGTACCAAGTTGGCCTATATTTGACGCATGAAACAAACCTGTTTTAACTTCAATCACAATATATGAATGTATATTGGTGTTATAGAAAAGCATATCCAAAAATTGTTCGGTATCACCGACTTTAAGTCTGTATTCTCTGCCCATAAAAGCAAAACCCCTGCCAAGTTCGATAAGAAATTTTTCAATATTTTTTATAAGAGCATTTTTTAGTTCCTTTTCATCGTAATTCTCCTGTAAGGATAAAAAATCAAAGATGTATGGATCCTTTGTCACTTGCTGAGCCAAATTGCTTTGTACAGCAGGCAATTTGCTTGAAAAATTAGAGACGGCTTTTCCCTGACGCTCAAAAAGGTCTGTATCCAAAAAATTGAGTAGAACATTTCTTGACCAATTGTTTTCTATTGTTTTGCTTACATAAAAAAGAGCTTTTTGAGCATTTTTACCACATTTATCCATTATTCGCTGGTGATGTCCCCATGGAATTGAAAATAAATCATCTAAAGTGAATTTTGCAACAGGTTGTTGCAAAATTGCATTGTAAAGTAAATAGAATTTATGCGCATAACTTAAATTTCTGGGAGAAAATCCTTTTCTATTGGGCAACGCAGACATTAAATCCCTGCTTAATTTATTGAAAAAACCACTTCCATATTCGTTTGCAAATGCTTTTTCCTCGATATCATTGCCAAGTTCAAAATAAAACTGTAAAAGTTCCTTATTGACACAAACGGAGGCTTTTATTTGGGCGCCTTGATACCGACTTTTCAACTCTTTAAGCCATTCTGAATAGTTTTTGTCATTCAGTAAATCTTTTGTAGAAGTTTTCTTACTCAATGCCATAACCAATCCTCCTAAATGCTTCTTCCATCATCTGCTGGGATTTCTTTTCCTGCTCCATAATTTCTTTCATTTCCGCCTGAATACGAACCATTTCTTTTTCATAGTCAATCTCTAAATCATGGTCAATAAATTCAATATATTTACTCGGTGTGAGCGTCCAGCCTTTGTTTTCCATTTCTTTCATGCCTACGCTCCGGTAAAGTTCAGGCACCTCATATTTCTTTCCATCTGTTCCCTCACTTTGCCATGTATGGTATATGGCCGCAGCTTTTTCAATCTGCTCTTCCACTAAACAGACTTTTTTCTTATTTTCACCCTTAACTGAATTTTCCGTCCAAGTACGCAAATCCATAAAAAGTATTTCGTACTCACGATTGCGCAATACCCTACCGTGATAGTTGCCACCTTTTTTATTCTGATTCAAAATCCATAGGGTAACGCTGATATCCGTAGTTATGAATAATTCTCTCGGGAGTACAATTATGGCTTCCACCTTATCCCTCTGAATTAGCTTTTTACGAATTTCCAAAGTATCGCTGTCATTCAACGCACCATTGGCAAGAAGAAATCCCGCGACACCGTCCATCTTCTTCAGATGGGAAAGCATGTGTAAAATCCAGGCATAATTTGCATTGCTCTCCGGCGGTGTCTGATAGTCAACCCAACGAGGGTCATTTTTCAGATTATCATCATACCAACCTTTAAGATTAAAAGGCGGATTCGCCATGATGTAATTAAAATAAATCCCTTTATGTAAGTCATGGGTAAAGGAAGAATCGTTCGTTTCACCAAGATTATGGCTAAGTCCACGAAGTGCAAGATTCATTTTAGCAAGGCGATAAGTGGCCGCATCCTTTTCCTGTCCATAAATATTGATTCTGTTGCTTTGTGGCTAATTTTGTTTACTTCATCCACAAGCTTCTTTATATCATTCGGCGCAAGGTTACGGGCGGTAAATGTTCCTTCTATAAAGCATCCTTTCAAATCCTTAGATTCTGCCGCAATGCTGCGAAGCGCCGTGTCAAGCGCAACATTAAGTGCAGGGGCAGGGGTATTAACAATAGTTGTTGACCATCTGGCTTCCGGTGGCAGATGGTAGGTTCCATCTGTAAAGGTAGCATCTTCAAAGAAAGCTGCCCTGATATTCTCGTCTTCAGGATCAAGTCCCTGTTCAATCAAAGTCTGACGGAGTTTTTCGATTCCGTCATCGTATTTCTCACCAATAAAACGCAGGAATACAAGAGTAAGCATCATATCCCTCTTTTCAAAGAAAGATCCTGAATTACGCGCAGCACGCAAAATATCCCTGCAATTAAACAAAATATTATCTATGTTCAAGGCTTTTTCAGCAGTTCTTTTCTTAGCCATGGTAATTTCTTCCTTTTCCGCTAAAGTAAATTATAGACTATTGCACTACTACACCTTCAGTATGTTCTAACTTTGCCCCAGCAATCGTTGTAATTTTTGTATCCTGCGTAGTTCTACTTAATTTGTTATCCTGCCTCTCAAAATTTTCTATAATATATTTCATACTTCCACTATCTCGAACCACATCAAAAAACCATACCCAAATGTTATAATCCCCCATCAAAAGGACATCTTTCAAAAACAAAGCACATCATAAAGTTGTTTATATGAAGTCCTACGCTCATTATATCGCAACCGCTTTATTGAATGATCACTTTTGATGCTTAAATTATATCACTATAGATTTTCTCCTTCAAGAATATCTTAAATACTAGTTTAAGACTAGTTTAAGACCTCTATTTCCTACAGAACCTCCGAAATCATCAAAAAAATTGATTACAGTGAACTTTCGATGGTTGAGCAACTTATTGCTGATCTTTATGTGTTGGATGACCGTTCCAGAAAAGATTTATTCAATTGCGGGAAATACTCTGCAGCATTTCAAGAGTTTTCATTCGAACTCTATCACACATCCATGCTCTTTCGTCTTGGCGTCATAATTGATGCCGACCAACACGACCTCGCCGCCATACTCTTTCAATATTGCCGGATAATTTTTTTCCCTGATCTGCCGGATCGCGCCTTCGGATGACTGGTTCCATTTCAGCTCAATGACCAACGCCGGAAGCGTAGACTTCCGCTTCGGCAGATACACTACATCGGCAATTCCTTTGCCGGATGGAAGCTCCTCTATTTTCAAATACTGGTCTACCGCAGCAATATACGCAAACTTGATCACATACCGCAGTGCCTGTTCATCATTATAGAAAGTCGGCGCATATTGCGTATTGCGTATCTCCTCTATCGCCTTGACTACCGCCTCCTCATTTCCCGCGATCGTATCCTCCAAAAGCTTCCTGGAGCGATCGATCAATTCTACCCACTTTCTGTTTACCCCTGCTCCTTCGAGAATCTTCTCAAACTCGATTCGTACCTCTTCATTTGGAATACTCGCCGTCTCGTCTTCCTCGCGCCAAGTAAGATACCCCAAATGAATCAACAGTGTCAGCACATCATCCCTGCTCTTGAATGTCGCAAAATCATTTTCAAACCGATCCGTCCTGACCTCGACTTCTTCTCCGGCTATCAACCGCGCAATAATCTCCTGCAACCCTTCAAAATCCATATTGATATAAGTCATCAGCGATTCCGCCGCCGAAGTTCTCCTCCAATAAGAACAGCACCTATGATCCTGCATGGCACACATCACAGAATAAGGATTATAAATCGCTCCATATCCAGAAAAATCATATCCATCGTACCATTGTCTGACATCCTCAAAGTCCATCCCGTGTTTCTCACACAACAAACGGACATCTCTTTCCGTAAAACCGGTAAATTCCACAAACTTGCCCGGCCCCAAAATGGTATATTCTCTAAAATCCGAAATATCCGACTGCGAGCCGTCCTTCTTGATCGGCAGAATCCCCGTCATATAAGCTGCAGCCACTACCCTTGGTGTAAAGCTGCTGTTTTTAAACCACCCTCTGAGGAAATTCAGATATTTCTTCTGTGCCGCCGGATCGCTTTTCACCTCGCGGTTCAGAGCATCCCACTCATCAATAATAAACACAAACTCTCTCCCTGACTTTTCCACATAGCGGATCATAGCGTCCGTAAGGCTTTTGCCGCTAAGTTCCGGATAGTCTTCTATCAACTCTCCATAAACCGCGTCAGCGATCATATTGGGCACATTTGAAAAAGGCATATCCATTCTGATTGCATCGGAAATAAAACTGGTAATATCAAGATTGATCACATGGTACTGGTTCAAATGAGTCAGATACCCTTCCGTCCGCGCGATTTCCTTATCATCAAAAAGCGCATGGGAATCACAGGAACAGTCATAGTAGGCGCACAGCATCTTCGCCGCATATGACTTCCCAAAACGCCTCGGCCTGCTGATACAGGTCAGCTTTCCCATTGTTCCCACGGTTTTATTGATCAATGCGATCAAACCGGTTTTATCCACATATTCCGACTGTAAAATCTCTTGAAACCCTTTATTTCCAGGATCCAGATATGTCCCCATCGAAACTGTCCTCCAGACAAGAATTGCGCTTACTATAGCTCATTGCTCACGCGAATCAATACTTCACCACCAGCACGATATCACTATTCTCATCATAGCACCGCGGCGGCCTGCAATCGTAGCGGCCTCCCGCCGTCCTGCCGATATAGCTGAAAACTCCCGTGGCGGGCATAAAATACCACAGTTCCGCATCCGAGTATTGGGACAAGTCGATCTCAAAAGGAACGCCCAGATAATCATAGGCCAGCAGGAAATCCTTTCCCGCAAACACGGCGATCCTCTCATACTTTTCTTTTTGTCCGTTCACCAACAGATCGTCCCTGATCGTCCCGCTTGTGAAGTCCACCGATTCCATCAATCTCTTCAAATGCCCCATCTGTCCGGAACCTTCGTGGTGTATGGCGTCCTGCCAATAATCTTGTGCCCCGTAAGTAACCCCTTTTGACTCTTCCGTATAATACTGCATCACAGAATTGTCGCCATAGGTATGTCCGCAGGCGCCCGCAAACACAGACCAGTATGCGTACCGACGCACATCCTTGGCCGTCCAATAAGGCTGCGTGTTGTCATGGAGTCCCTGCAGGATTCGCTCGTAGGAAGGTTCCCCGTCCAGAGTGGGTTTGTCGCACAGCGCATGATCCCGCAGGACATATCTCCAATTATCCTCCCCGAAGAAACCGTCCTTCACCGCGTTATCATCCCAGCTTCCCAGGGAAGCCTGATCATACCGCCGATGTCCCGACTGAAACATATTGAAATCAAGCCACTCTGCATCCGCAAACCACATGGTGGAAGAACATCTGCCAAAGGGGTGAAAACCGATCAACTGCTCACAAGTCTTCTCACGCAGGACAGCGGCAAGCGCATTGTAAATCGGACAATAATCCGCCGCTTTGATATCTCCTCCCAACAGCCATATGACGTTCTTGCGCTTGCCAAACCGTTCGGCCAAAAATTCCCCGTACCGCGCAATGTTTTCACTGTTGATGATCCCTCTTTTGACCAGACTTCCCCAGGACGGCAGAAGCGCCATATACATGCCCAATTCTTCCGCCATGTCGATCACCCGATCACAGTGCTCCCAATAGGCCATATCGCTATAGTCACAATTATGCAGCGACATTTTATTGATATCGCTCAACTCGGGGGTGGCGTACACCAACACCGCCTGTATCACATTGAATCCCTTTACAGCACGGTTTTTCAGACAGGCATACGCCTCTTCCTCCTGTAAATTGGAAAAGATCAGCCATTCCGTATCCCCCAGCCAGAAAAAAGGGACATCCCCATTCTGCAGATACCTGTGATTTTCACTGACCTTCAACGCTCCGTTTTCCCATGGTTTCATAAAGCACCTCCGCATTAATTCTTATTTGTCAGAATGTGGTCAAAATTTCTACTATTATTGTAATCTATAGTGAATGATATTTCAATAGCTGTTATCCAACATTAATCTACTATAGAATGACCTCTTGCTTTCTGCAAAAGAGTGAAATATAATAACAATAGCGACAACTCTCATGCCCAAGCGGTCAAGCCTATTGACGAAAGGATCCCTTATGCAGATACAGATACAATGTTGCGGTATTGTCCTAATGCTGGTACTTTTTTATTTTTATATACGTCAAAAAAGGATCTCTCTCAACACGCAGAAAGCCTTTTTCAGAGTGTTTGCGGCGACCTTTTTTTGCATCACCTTTGACATTCTTTCCATCGGTGTCATTGAAGGCAGACATATGCTGCCTGCATGGTTGGTGAACTTTGTGGCAAAGACCTATCTTGTGACACTACTGTCGGTAGCTCTCAGCGCGCTGTCCTACATGTGCGTGGACATCTACACGACGCGGGAGCTCTATCTTCGGAAAATGCGCAAATTTCTGATATTGGGAGGCATCGCGACGATCGGCACCTACGTCGTTCCCATCTATTATCATTACGCTGAGGACGGGGAAACCATACTCTACACCCACGGCCCCAGCCTGTATGTGACCTACGGCACGGCGCTGATCTTTTTTGCCGTCATACTCTACCTCCTGAAAAAAGAGAAGGCCAAGATCAATCCCAGGCGGCGGGAGGCTGTGTGCCTCTGGCTCTTCGTCTGGATTGTCGCGTCCCAGATCCAGTTTATGTACACCAATATCCTGATCGTGGGATATGCCGGTTCCATCGGCATCATGGTACTCTATCTGAAACTGGAAAACCCTGAGACGAACCTTGACAGAATCACCGGTCTGTTTAACAGCAGCACGCTGTACCAATATACCAGACAACTCTTTTTTAAAGAACAGGATTTTGCCGCGTTGGTAATCCTGTTTGAAAACAGCGCCTATCAGAACGTCCCGCTGGAAAAAAGGGAATCAGTCAAAATGGAGATCATCGAATACCTCCTAAAGCTGCCCGACGCCCTCTCTTTCAAAAGTACAGAGGATGAATTTTATGTGCTGTTTTCGGACAGAGAGACCGCCGAAAAAAATGTCCATGAGATACGTCGGCGTTTTCGCTTGGGATGGGGTGAAAACGGTTCTTATCCGGTGCAGCCCTACTGGCTGTATCTGCCTCATGCGAATGTGGTGGAACAGGCGGAAAGTCTGCTCTACCTGATCCGTTATATCAGGCATGACGGACAGGTGTCTACCGAAAACGATTTCCTTCTCATCGGAAAGGACAGCGTCGATAAAATGGAGCGGGAAAAAGCGACCGAACAGTTGATTCTGGAAGCCATGGAGGAGGATCGAGTGGAAGTGTTTTTCCAACCCATCTTTTCCACAACGGAACAACGCATCACAACGGCGGAAGCCTTGGTTCGCATCCGAGACAGGGAAGGAAAAATTATTCCGCCGGGCGTCTTTATCGAGATAGCGGAAAAAACCGGCATGATCTTAAGATTGGGAGAGATCGTGTTTGAGAAGGTCTGCGATTTTATCCGCAAGCATCCCCTGGAGCGCTACGGCCTGCACTATATCGAGGTGAACCTCTCCGTGGTACAGTGCGCCTACGCCCGTCTGGCGCAGGACTACATCCACATCATGGAAAAGTACGGCATCGATTCTAAACATATCAATCTGGAGATCACTGAGTCCGCCTCCATCAGCGCCAAAAAGACGCTTCTCGGCAACATGGAAAATCTGATGCAGTATGGAGTTCGATTCTCACTGGATGATTTCGGGACAGGACAATCCAATTTGAACTATATTGTAGATATGCCGGTAGATATCATTAAATTTGACAGCAGCATGACAAATGCCTACTTTGAAAACGGCAGGGCGAAATATGTCATGGACGCGGCGATCCATATGATCCACGGGATGAACCTCAAGATCGTCTCCGAAGGAATTGAGACCAAAGAACAATACCAGACCATGCGTGATCTGGGCATCAGCTATATACAGGGATATTATTTTTCCAAGCCTCTGCCCGCGGAAGAATTTATCGCCTTTCTCGAGGCACAGTCCGCGTGATTCCTGCATTTTTCTGCCTTCCTGTCTTTTGTCTTTCCTGCTTCCCTGTCTTCCTACTCCCCTGCCTTTCTGTCTTTCCTGCCTTCCCGACGGCGGACTGCGTCACACAAACTCCGCCGCCTCAAACCATTCCAGGCATCGAGCCGTCCAACGCTCCCAGGCGGCGTTCAACTCCCGCTTCAGGCGTTCTTCATCCTCCAAAGTACCGCTCTCCTGCGCGCTTCCCTCTTCGGCTTTCAGAAAACAGCGCAATTCTTCCTCCATGCGCTTTGTCCGGCACAGATTAAAACTCTCCCACAGCTCTTCCACCCGTTCCCTGGCCTCTTCCATCGGTTCCCCGGCCAAACGCAGTTTCCAATCCAGATAAGCTTCCTCCGTGCCCATTTCTCCCAAAAAATGCCGCTCCGCCTTGGGGACGGCCCGCAAGTCGGCAATCATCGCCTGATCCTCCGCCTGGATCAACGCCGACAAATTCTCTCCCTGCTCCCCTCCGCTGTGACGCAGATAATGCTCATAACCAAAAGGGTAATAAAGGACTGTCCGCCCGTCCAGAACTAAAATCGCATCCGCCACCTGGCGGATAAAATAGCGGTCATGGGAGATAAAGAGGATCGTCCCGGAATAAGCCAAAAAGGCGGACTCGCAAGTCTCTTTTGCCTGAATGTCCATATGGTTGGTGGGTTCGTCCAAAAGGAGCAGATTGGGTCTCTCCGTCAAAAGCTCCGCCAGCACCAGACGAGCCTTCTCCCCGCCCGACAAATCCGACACTCGCTTTCCGGCGGCTTTCCCTGTGAACAAATAAGCCCCCAAAATCTGGCGCACCTGTTTTTGTGTCATGGCGGGAAACAGATCGTGGAAATGCTCCACAACCTGCTTCTCGGAGGACAGAGCCGCCGTCTGCTGATCAAAATATCCCATCAAAATATGATTGCCCAGCACGCACTTCCCGCCCAAAGGCTCCACCAGTCCGGCGATGGTCTTCAAAAGCGTGCTTTTGCCTACCCCGTTTTCCCCGATGATACCGATCTTCTGCCCCCGACGCACCCTGAGCGACAACTCCAAAAGCGGCGTCCGATATCCGATCTTCAAACGCTCCGCCTCGATCACCCACTTGCTGCCGGGCAGTCGGGGTTCCAGTTCGCCGGTAAAAATATGCACATCGTCTTCCTCCGGCTTCGCAATCCGCTCCATGCGCTCCAGAATACTCCTGCGGGAGCGCGCGAAACTGGCCTTGTTGGGTTTATTTTTAAACTGCTCCACCAACGCCTCCAAACGCTTGATCTCCGCCTGCTGCCTTTCATAAGCCTTCCGCTGAACAGCCAGATCCTTACGTTTCTGTATGCGATAATCCGTATAATTGCCCGCATAGCGCTTTAAGCGGCCCTTTCGCAGCTCATAGACGCACTCCGCCACCTGATCCAGAAAAAAGCGGTCGTGCGACACTATCACCACAGCCTTTTCATATTTTTTCAGATAATCTTCCAGCCATTCCACGGTTCCGACATCCAAGTGATTGGTAGGTTCGTCCAGCAACAAAATATCCGGCTTCATCAAAAGCAGGCGAATCAGGGAAATCTTGGTCTGTTCCCCGCCGGAAAAGGAAGAAAGCGTCCTGTTTTTCTGCTCTCCGGCAAATCCGAATCCCGTAAAGAGCTTGTTATATTCCGTCTCATAGGCATAGCGCTCTCTGGAAAATTCTTCTCGGGACGGACACGCCTCCAGCAAAATCTCCTCCACCGTCTTATCCCAATCCGGGCGGCTGTTTTGGTGCAGGATCCCTATCGTCATCTTGTGGGAGGCGGTCACTCCCAATCCCACTCGCCTGTCATCCCGATCCAATTCCAGCTCGCCCGCGATCAGCCTCAAAAGAGTAGTCTTCCCCGCTCCGTTTGGCCCCACCAGAGCAATTTTCTCTCTGCCCTTTACCTCAAAATCAATATGGGAAAGAACCGTCTCTCCTCCCACCGTGACCGTACCGTCCATAATTTGGTAAAGCATAGCACATTCACCCTAACATTTCAAAGAGCGGCTTACACACCGGATAGATTTCCTTAAACTTCGCATAACGTCCATTGTACTTTTCCACCAGATCAGGATCCGGCTCCACCGTCTTTACTACCTTCACTACCTTTGCGGCGATCTCCTCCACATTGGCGTATTCGCCGCAGGCCACTGCCGCCAGCATCGCGCCGCCCAACGCGGGGCCTTCCTCACTTTCTATGATATCCACTTTCAGATCGAGCACATTTGCGATAATTTGCCGCCATAGAGGACTCTTGGCTCCGCCGCCGCAGATCTTCGTGCGCTCCAGCCGGATCCCCAAAGACTTGGCGACCTCCAGAGAATCTCTGAGGGCAAACGCCACGCCTTCGAGAACTGCCTGCGTCATATCCGCCCGAGAGGTATCCATGGTCATACCAATAAAGGTGCCTCTGGCGTTGGGATCATTGTGAGGAGAACGCTCTCCCATCAGATAGGGCAGGAAGTACACATGATTCTCACCCAGTCCTTTGATCTGCTCCTGCTCCTTTGCATAGTCCTTTGTGCCGATAATGTCATCCATCCACCATTTATTGCAGGAAGCGGCGCTGAGCATACAACCCATCAAATGATAACTGCCGTCGGCGTGCGCGAAGGAATGGAGCGCGTTATTCTGATCTACGCCAAACGCCTTGGAAGAAATAAATACGGTCCCGCTGGTGCCAAGAGAAATATTGCACATATTGTCTCCCACCGTGCCGGTGCCAACAGCCGCTGCAGCGTTGTCTCCGGCCCCTGCTGCAACAACTGTTCCATCAGGGATTCCAAGTTCTTTTGCCACTTGGGGAAGCACGGTTCCCACCTTTTCATAGCTCTCAAAACAGGTGGCAAGCTGCTCCTCCCGGATGCCGCAGATCTCACACATCTCCTTCGACCATCTGCGATTCTTCACATCAAACAGCAACATACCGGAAGCGTCCGACACATCTGTGCAATGTACTCCGGTCAGCCGATACGCGATATAATCTTTGGGCAGCATAATCTTTGCGATACGGGCGAAATTCTCCGGCTCGTTCTTTTTCACCCACAAAATCTTCGGCGCTGTGAAGCCGGTGAAAGCGATATTAGCCGTGTACGCGGAAAGCTTTTCCCTGCCTATCACATTGTTCAGATAATCACATTCCTCCGCAGTCCTGCCGTCATTCCAGAGAATAGCCGGACGGATCACCTGATCCTCCTCATCCAGGATCACCAGACCATGCATCTGTCCGCCAAAGCTGATTCCTGCCACTTGGCTTTTGTCCGCGCCCTGCAAAAGTTCCTTGATCCCTTCTATCGTCTGCTCATACCAGTCCTGTGGGTTTTGCTCCGACCATCCGGGATGCGGAAAGAAAAGAGGGTACTCCTTAGATACGATATTACAGATCTGCCCCTCGCTGTCCATCAACAAAAGCTTCACCGCGGAAGTTCCCAAATCAACGCCTATATACAACATAAATGTCCTCCTTTAAATTGTGATATTTCTTCGTCTACAGTATCCTTCATGCTTTGCCTCACCCCTGATTCGTCACCCCCCTGCGATCCACACACGCATCTCACCCTCGCCGCGGTTGGCCCACGCATAATAAGGAATCAGCGTGAGCGTAGTCTTCCGCCGCACGGGAGGCTTATACGGCTGATAGAGCGCCGCCTCCTCCCCTGACGTCTGTCGTCTTTCGCCGGGCACTCGCAATATGTACATGATATGTCCCAGCGTCTCGTCAGGCTCCGCCGCAATATCCCGCAACGCGCTCATATCCACATTGCACAAATGCAGATCCTTCCCATTGTCCGCCTCCTCCATACAGTAACAGATCGGCCCTCTCACAAACGCAACCTTCCCGATTTCTTCCCGCACTTTTGTGTGCGCCTGCAGGCACTTGACCTCCATTTTCAGATCCAGCGCGATCTCATCGCCGTCCTGCCACGCTCCGGTCAGATACAGATAACCTTTCTCCAAATACATCTTGGGTTCTTCTGCGCTCTCAGGGGCCGTCTGACCTGTGGCAAGCACTTGGGCAAGCTGCTCCTGTGACAGCCTGGCCGCCGTGGTTTTGAGTTGTCCGCCCTCTATATGCAGACTGACCAGTTCTTGATCCTTTCGCCAAATCTCCACACATGCGCTGTCACACCAGGCGGGGATGCGGAACGCCAACGTGTGCCTGAAGGGTGCGTTTTTCAAATGCAAGGTCATACTGACCTTTCCCTGCCAGGGGAAACCACTCTTTAATTCTGCCGCCAACTCGCCGTTTCGCGTCTTTACTGTGATCCGGCTTCCCACATACAGATGGACAAACAGCATGTCCGGATTTTGCGTGTAAATATATGCCCCCAACGAACTCACAAGTCGGGCGATATTCGGCGGACAACAGGCACAGCCGAACCATTTTTGCCGCACAGGCTTCACATGCGCCTTTCTGCCGTCCTGCGCGCAGGCCACCGGATCCACCTCCAGAGGATTGACATAGAAAAAACTCTTTCCGTCCAAGGCCATGCCCGCCAGTACAGTATTGTAGAGAGCCCGCTCCATCACATCCCCATACTCGGCATTTGCCTGAAGCTCCAGCATCCTTCTGGCAAAGAAAACCAGACCGATGGCCGCGCAAGTCTCGGAATAAGCGGTATCCCCTGGCAGATCGTAAGGATAGGAGAACGCCTCGCCCATATGAGTCCCTCCGATCCCGCCTGTGATATAAAGCTTCTCTCTGACAATGCTGTTCCAGAGACGCTCACATGCCTGATATAACTCCTGATCCCGCGTCAGCCTTGCCATATCGGCCATGCCGCTGTACAGATAGACAGCGCGCACCGCGTGACCGACAGCCTCCGTTTGTTCCCGCACCGGCTGGTTTGCCTGATGATAAGCATAGCGGTTGGGATCTGCGTCCTCCCGATAGACTCTCCCCTCGTGCTCCGCCCGTTCCTTTTCCTCCAAGTCAAAGTAATAAGGTTTCCTCCCACGCATATCAATAAAAAATTTCCCCAGATCCAAATACTTTTTCTCTCCGGTCAGCTCATACAATCTCGCCAGAGCCATCTCCGCGATCTCATGCCCCGGATACCCCTGTAGACGACCCTCCTCCGGTCCAAAAACAGAATTCACAAAATCACCGTAACGCAGAGCTGCCTTCAGGAGTTTATCCTTACCTGTCGCCTGATAATAGGATATGGCGCCCTCCACCAGATGCCCGAAGCAATATAGCTCATGGTGATCCCGCAGATTGGTGAAAATGCGATCCATACCATTGATAATATAATACGTGTCGAGATAACCGTTCGGCGCCTGGGCGGCGCACACAATGTCGATCGCCTCGTCCGCAGTCCGCTCAAGCGCGGCATCCGGACAATTTATGAGAGAATATCCCACCGCCTCGATCCACTTGGAAAAATCACTGTCCTGAAACACAAAACCATAGAACTTGTCTTCCTCCGGCGCCTTTCCCTCCTCCGGAAGCACTTGAAAGCCTCTAAACGTATATGCCGGCGGCACAAAATCTTTGTGCGTCCGCCGCTCCCGCATCAGCCGCCCTGCTGCCTTAAAATTGTGCATACAAAAGCTGGGATCCGCACCCGGCACTCTGTCATTCAACGCTTCCCACTGGTAGGGAATGACCTCCCGCCTCACAAGTTCCTGTTCTCTTCCCCAAAATGCGTCCGTGATCCTGACATCGAAAAGATCCGGCGGCGCGCTGAATTTCTCTGCGTCCATACTCACTCCTCCTGTATTTTCAGATATGCGCGGAAGGTTTCCGCCATCCCTTCCCCTATGGGGGTGTACGTCACCCCCAGCTCTGTCACCCGCTCTCCGTCGTAATGCTCCGACTCTTCATCAGTCAGCGGAAAGGGCAGCGGGATCCCCTTTTCAATCACATCCCGCACAGACACTTTCACCTTCTCAAAGTCCGTCCCCGTGGCTTCGCGCAAAAGCGTGGCAAAGGAATCATAGGTCATACTTTCGCCGTTGCAGAGATTGTAGGCCTTGTCGCGGGCGTCCGGATGACCGCAGGCGGCGAGAACCGCCCGGGCGACATCTCTCACATATACCATCTGAAATTCTCCTGTGGCATCCGCCGGATGAATGATCTGTCCAGCCGATGTGAGCCACTTAAAATAAATTCCTTCCCGAGGGGCATAATTATCAGGGCCATATATGAACGCCGGTCTGATGGAAGTATAGGCGGCTTCCCGCCTTTGGCAGCACTCCCGCAGCTCGCTCTCAAGCGCCGCCTTCCCGATGATATAAGCGCCTGCCTCACCGCCGAAATCCCGATCCTCCAGCGCAGAGTCCTCACCAATCTTGGTTCCCGTGCCCCGTCTGTACACATCACAAGTGCTGATAAAGATATACTGTTCAAAGGAAGCGCCCAAATGCTCTGTCAAAAAGCGGATATCCCCTTTTTGATAGGCGCAGAAATCCACGATCACGTCAAAGCGTGTCTCTTCGATAGCCGCCAGAGCTTTCCCGTCATGTCGGTCCAGAAAATACTCCCTGACATCCGGTTTTTGCAAAGGTCTGCTGCCTCGATTGACCACATGTACCTCGTGGAGTTTTGCAGCCATCTCCACAAAAGCCTTTCCCAAAAAATAGCTGCCTCCGACCACCAAGATCTTCATCTTCCCTCTCCCTGCTTTTCATAGAGATCCGCAAACTTCTCCAACCCCTCTCGGATGCCGATATGCTGCGGGCAAATCTGCTCACATTTCCCGCATTTGATACATTCCGAGGCTTTTCCCCGCCCCATTGCATGACGGTCATAATACATCTGTGTCTTGCTGCCTGTGACCTGATACATATTGTACAACCCAAAGTAAGCGGGAATATTGATATTCTTCGGACACTCCTCCGTACAATATCGACAGTCCGTGCAGGGGATCGCGTTGCCGGCATTCAAAATATCGGTGATTCGCTTGAGCATTTCCTGCTCGTCTCGATCAAGCGGCCTGAAATCCTGCATGTAGGAGGTATTGTCCAAAAGCTGTTCCAGATTGCTCATACCGCTCAAGACCAACATGACATTGTCCAGCGACGCCGCATAACGAACCGCATAAGAAGCGGGGGAACCTGTCGCATGCGCGGCGTCAAACGCCTCCCTTGCCTCTTTTGGAAGATTCGCCAGTTTTCCGCCCTTTACCGGCTCCATGACAATGACCGACTTTCCGTGACGGCAGGCAGTCTCGTAGCAGGCTCCCGACTGGATCACAGGACTTTCCCAATCCAAATAATTGAGCTGCAACTGAACAAAATCCACTTCGGGATGCTCCGTCAAAATCTGATCTAAGAGCTTTGCGTCATCGTGATAAGAAAAACCGATATGCTTTACCAAACCCTGCTCCTTCATCCTGGACATAAACTCAAATCCGCCGTACTTTACCGTATTGACATAACGTTCTTTACCGATATTATGGAGCAGATAGTAGTCAAAATATTCCACGCCGCAGCGTTTTAACTGTTCCTCAAAATACATGGGGTACTCCGACGAGTCCTTCACCCTGAGAATAGGCATTTTATCCGCAAGCAGATAGCGGTCGCGGGGATACCGCTCCACCAGGCAGCGTTTCACCGCATCTTCCGACAGTTCTCCGTGGTAAGGATAGGCCGTATCAAAATACACAAAACCTCTCTCCAAAAACGCATCCACCATACGGCACACCTGGTCGTGGTCGATACTTTTTGCATCCCCCTCGATCAACAATGGCAGTCTCATTGTTCCAAAACCCAGCTTCTTCATTTTTTCTCTCCTCCCGCATACAAGCTGTACATTGCGACATGATCGTAAATACATCTCCAAGAACTCTGCGCGCCTGCCGTCACACAGATATAGGGCACACCGCTGTCCGACACAAAATAACTTGCGGCACAGTTTCGGGACTCATCCACAAAACCGGTCTTGGCGCACAACACTTCACCGCCGGTCAAATGATCTTCAATGCGGCGCAAAAACAAGTTGGAAATCGTAAGTCCTTCAGGATGCTCCACCGTGGCGGAGGTCGTGTAACGGTGCGCCGACAACACCTCTCTGCACCAGTCATCCTCTACCGCAGCCTTTAAAATGATCGCCATGTCGCTGACTTTACAGTAGTGATTTTCATCATAGATCCCCACACAGTTGGTAAAATGCGCAGTATCAGAAATGCCCAGTTCCTCCAGTTTATCATTCATCAGTTCCACAAACGCCTCCCTGGAGCCTGCCACATGCTCGGCCAGCGCCGCCGCTGCCTCCGCACCGGATGGAAGAATCGTGCCATAGAACAGATCCCTGACTGTCACAACCTCCCCCACTTCAAAACCGGCGATCGAACAGTCATTGATATAGGCATAGTCTGTCATCTCCACCGTGATCGTGACCTTCTCGTCCAGATCTGACACATGCTCCGCCGCCACCAAAACTGTTAAAATCTTGGTCATAGATGCCGGATTGATGGTTGCCTGGGCGTTTTTCTGAGCCACGATCTCATTGGTGCTCTCATCGATCAACAGCGCATAGTCGCTGAGCACATCCGAATCTCCCACCGTGATCGTAGAATCATTCGCGATGGCCTCAAGCGCCGCCAGAAACTCCACGTCTCCCACCTGCACCTTGCCGTCCACAATTTCCGGCGGGCCTGCGATCGGCTCAGGCTCCGGCGGAGGCTCTGCCTTGTCTATACTTCCGATAAAAAGGCTTCCTGCGCCTTCCTGTTCCTGATCCGGAAACAGCGGTTCCGCAGCCGCCAAAGACTTCTGGGGCAACTCGGAACCGTCCTCCGAAGACTCTTGCATCGACTCTGCGGAAGCCACGGAAGCACCTTCCGTCTCATCGGATATCTCTTTCTCCCCGCCGAACCGATGTCTCAGTATACTCCCGATCCACAATCCTACAACCACGCACAAGACACAGCCGCCGTACAACACACATTTTCTTGCGATCCGGTTTAATTTTTCCCGTTTTTCTTTTTCCCGCCTCATGCGGTTTAAACGCTCTGCCCTCTGCTGCCTCCGCAGATCTTCATCCTCACTGTATCGGTCTTCCATCTCAACCTCAATCAATCTCCACTTCTAAAATCTCACCGTTGGCTGCATTGACCGTAACGCTGTACTCTTTTCCTCCCGCGCAAAACTCGATCTCATACTGCGTCACACCGTCGTCATAGTCCATTTCAATATCCGTGTAGACCGCCTGATCTGCTCCCACCTGCACATAGGACAAGGCCGCCGCCTTCGCGTCCTCCACACTGATCGTCCCCTGCGACTGCAAGACAGACGGGATATTTTGGATGGGTTCCTGCGAACGCCCCCTGATCATACCATCGCTTGCTCTGACTTCATATTCATATCGCGTGGTATCTGTCACAAATTCTATCTCATACTCCACGCGGCCGTCATCATAATCCTGCTCCGCTTTGACAAAAGTCACAGAATCCGCGTCTAAACCCGCGTCCAAAAGCGCGATATCCTTTGCGGCCTCCAAATCCACCGCGCCTGATGCCTGACTCTGACCTGCTCCTGATCCCGCCGCGCTCGGCACTTGATTTTCTAACGATTGCATGGCTGAAGGATCGAGTCCTCTGGTTCTGATCAATCCGCATCCCCCAAATGACAGTGTCATAATCATCAAACAAAAAACTACTGCCTCTTTTTTCATAACAAACACCCTTTCCCATTTCAGTCAATCTCATAAAAATTATACCCCGTAACACGGCTCTTTGTCGAGTGCTATTTTCCTTGCCCCAAAAGCAGCCTGTTACCGTTCAGCCATAAAGGGATTGGGTTTCGACTTAGGGACGGAGCATAGGTTATGGAGAGGAGTTTCTGTGACGGCCGGATAGGCGTTCCGATGAGCCTCATTCACGGCAATGTCCGCCATTGGACGGGCACGTCTAAGTCTCATCTCCACATCCGACTCACGCCACAGAAACTCCGCTCCATAACCTATGCTCCTGTATCCCACAATTCCAAAAGATATACCATCCACACAATGACACTCACAGCAGCCTAAAAAAGACTAAATTGTTATTACTTTTCACACCCAATGTCAGTACATCAGTGCCAAGGCAGCTCACCTCGCTAGCACATAACTTGCCGGAGTCCGAATTGTGCGGATGATATATTCCAAGAGCAGACGCTAGCGAGCCGTCGGCACTTAGCTGCCGTACTTTGGCAGCTTACGTGCCGCTACGAGCGAGGTGCAGCGAAAGCGTGTCTGCGTTGGAATATACCATCCGCACAATGACACTCGCCGTAACCTAAAAAAAGCGTGCATTGCCACAAAATTTTAAAAAAATTTCTTTGACACTATTGTCATTTACAATATATAGTATTATAATGTACAAAAGTACCACGATATCTTGTAAACGTCCAGATGCCTTCGACAGGAGTAAAGAACGAATGAATCGATCCGATTTAGACAGGAACGCCTACATGCTGCACGGTTCTCTTGCGCGGCGCGGCTATATGAGTTGGTACCACTCTTTTCGAGGCGTCCAGCCGGACACCAGGGAAGTCCGCACTTTTTTTATTGAGTACAGAATACTCAATCCGGCTCTTGGCGGCGAGCAGCCTATCCTGGGACAGCATCCTTATTTCAAAAAGCGGGGGATGAAACCCTCCTATATCTTGGTCAAAACAGGCGTATTCCCTAACGCGGACGACATGGACGGTATGCAGTTGAACGCCTATTACCCCATATCCTCCCTAAAATCTGCAAAAGAACCTTTTATCCTCCAGGCGGAAGACTGTTTTTACAGCGAAAACCATATTACCGGTTTCGTAGAGATTTCCAGGGAGGAGGCCAGACATCGCTCTTTTATGACCGATGAGGGCTATATGGAATGGGATCTGGAGGTCCACAAGGCGGTGTCCTGTCACACCGGCTTCCTCTCCGGCCTGTTCTGTACAGCGATCGGCGCACTCACAAGCTTTTGGCACGGAGAAGGAATCCGCACTTTTTATAGGGGCACAGTCTCTTTGAACGGTGTCTTATACGAGGTCTCACCCGAGACTAGCTATGGCTACGCCGACAAGCACTGGGGCAGGAGTTTCAACTCTCCGCTGCTGCGTTTTGCCTCCGGACACCTGATCAGCAAATCCACCGGCAACGAGTACAAAAATTCCGCACTGACTATAGACGGGTGCTGCCCCAAACTGTTCTTCATCCCTTTGCGGCGCAAACTCTTCATTCAACTCACTTACAGAGGGGAAGATTTTGAGTTTCATTTTGCCGACCCCAGAGATCCGGCCCGCAGCAAGTGGAGCATAAAGGAGACCGACAAACGCTATATCTGGCATATCAAAGCGCAGAACCGAAACGCTGTCATCAAAATCTCCTTGAGCAGCCTCAAAGCACAAATGATGGAGCTGACCTACGAGTCGCCCTCCGGCAGCTTGCCTGCGCAACCCCTTCTTAGCGGCGGCTCCGGCACAGGAACCATCCAAATTTTCAGGCGTTCCCGAGACGGACTCCAGTTGATCGACACGATCGCGATATCCGACGCCCTCTGCGAATATCAGGCGCAGAACTGAAAATGCTCAGGCTGACATTTGATCAACCCGAGCATTTTCATACGCTTATTTCTTTTTAGATACTGAAATCCATCACATCCAGATTTTTTTTATGTTGTTCCACCAAGTCGGCCACCGTGACGCCGTCCACCACATGATTGATGGCCGCGTACAGTTCTTTCCAGACCTGCATGGTCTCGCAGGTGTCCACCCTGTTGCACTCGTTTGTATTCTCCTCCAGGCATGCCACGGGGGCAAGCGAACCTTCCGTCAGTCTCAGGATCATCCCCACCGTATATTCCCCGGGATCTCCGGCAATGCGATAGCCTCCCTGCGCTCCGCGCACGCTTTTCACACATCCTGCCTTGTTTAGGATCGCAATGATCTGCTCCAAATATTTTTCGGAGATTCCCTGCCTTGCGGCGATATCTTTCACCTTGATACATTCACCTGTATTGTGCAGCGCCAGATCCAACATAACCCGCACCGCGTATCTGCCTTTTGTCGAAATTTTCATGTTTCACCTGTTATCATTTTCACTTTCATTAAAAAGGAATGACCGCTCCGTTGTAAGTCTCGTTGATGTAATTTTTGATCTCATCCGACTTGAGCGCATCCACCAAAGCCTTGATCTTCGCCGTATCCTCATTGCCTTCCTTCACAGCTATGACGTTCACATAAGTGGTCGCCGCCTCAGACTCATTGCTCTCATAGAACAGCGCGTCATTTGCGACAGTCATCCCTGCCTCCATAGCATAATTGCCGTTCAGGATGCCAAAGGACACATCGGGAAGCGTTCTGGGGATCTGCGCCGCCTCCAACTCCACCAGCTCGATACCGTAAGGGTTATCTACAATATCATTCACCGTAGCGGTTATGCCGACGCCGTCAGTCAGAGTGATATAGCCGTTATCCTGTAGCAGCAACAGCGCGCGCGCCTCGTTGGTCGTATCGTTGGGAATCGCGATCGTGGCTCCCTCCATCTTGTCAAGATCACTCTCTTTTCCGGGATAGAGGCCAAAAGGCTCATAATGAATACCGCCTGCATTTACCAGGTGCGTTCCTTTTTCCTCATTAAAGGACTCCAAATAGGGAATGTGCTGAAAATAGTTTGCGTCAAAATCACCCGACTCTACCACCTCATTGGGTTGAACATAGTCGTTGAACACCTGAATCTCCAGCGTATAACCCTGCGCCTCCAAAATAGGAGCCGCCTGCTCCAGTATCTCCGCGTGGGGAGTCGCGCTCGCCGCCACCTTGATGGTCTTGTCATCAGCTCCACTTCCACATCCGGTCAACAGTCCCGCGGAAAGCGCTGCCACACCGATCAGTGCCAAAATCTTCTTTTTCATAATCTTCTCCTCCTAAATGTATTGATATTTATCTACAAACGGCGCTCCGCAAACCTTTAAGCTGCCGGAGTCCGCACCGTCTGTCACTATTTGATGCGCTTATCCATGGCCTTGGAAATCTTGGTGCCGACCATCTGTAACACTTGTACCACCAGCACCAACAGCACCACCGCCACGACCATAATATCCACCTGATAGCGATAGTAGCCGTATCGGATCGCAATGTCTCCCAGTCCGCCTCCGCCTACGATCCCCGCCATAGCGGAATATCCAAGCACCGTCCCCAGCACAATTGTGGCGCCCATGACCAGCGAGGTGCGCGCCTCCCCGATCATCACCTTACAAATGATCGTCCAAGTGCTCGCTCCCATGCTTTGCGCCGCCTCGATCACTCCGGCGTCCACTTCCAACAGGGAGGACTCCACCATTCTGGCGATGAAAGGCCCCGCCGCCAACACCAGCGGAACAATCGTCGAGGTGGGACCGTAAGTCTTGCCCACGATCAGGCGCGTCAGAGGAATCACCAAAATCAGCAGGATCAAAAACGGGATGCTCCTCACAATGTTGGCGATCACATCCAGTATTTTGTAGATAATTGCGTTTGGCCGCAACCCGCCTTTGGCTGTGACCACCAGCGCCACTCCCATGGGAAGTCCGATACAATATGCCAAGAATGTGGATACCAGCGCTATGTACAGCGTCACAAAAAAGCCTTCCACCATCATCATTACAACCGCTTCACTCCACATATGCCTTCAACTCCTCCACCACTAATTTTCTCTCTTCCAGATAACGGATCATCCTCTCAGCCACACTATCCTCCTCCGGCAGTTGCAGGATCATCTGCCCATGGGCAATACCGCCGATATCCTCCGTCTCCGCCTTCAATATATTCACGGGGGCCTTGCACTCCAACACCATATTGGCGATGACAGGTTCAAAGGAAGAATTTTCTTTGTATACAATGCGGATACATCGCCTGCCCCTCATCAGATCTCTTGTGGGATTGACCATGAATACCAGCTTTTTGGCCGCGTCGGTCTGCGGTCTGGAAAAAATCTCCTCCACTGTACCATGCTCCACCAACACCCCCTCATCTATGATAGCCACATGAGAGCAAATCTCCTGCACCACCGACATCTCATGGGTGATGATCACGATCGTAATGCCATATTGGGCATTGATCTCCTGTAACAGCTTCAAGATCGACTTGGTGGTGGTAGGATCCAAAGCGCTGGTGGCCTCGTCGCAGAGCAAGATCTGCGGGTTGGTGGCCAACGCTCTCGCGATCGCAACCCTCTGCTTCTGTCCGCCGGAAAGTTGGGCGGGATAGTTTTTGGCCTTCTCGGAAAGTCCTACGATCTCAAGCAACTCCATCGCTCTGGCAACCGCCTCCTTCCGCTTCACACCGACTATCTCCAACGGGAAACACACATTGTCCAACACGTTTCTCTGCATCAGCAGATTAAAATGCTGAAAGATCATCGCGATGCGTGTGCGAATCTGACGAAGCTCCTTCTCGCTTTGCTTGGACAAGTCCCTGTTCTCGATCACCACTGTACCTGTGGTAGGCTTCTCCAGAAAATTGAGACAGCGGACCAGCGTGGACTTTCCCGCACCGCTCATACCGATGATCCCATAGATATCACCTTTTTGGATATCCAGACTGATCCCCTTTAAAGCCTCCACGGTATTATCTTTTCCTACAAAACTCTTGGTGACATTCTTTATCTGAATAATAGGCTGTGTCTCCATCTTTATCTGAATCATAGACTGTGTCTCCATATCCCACCTTACCTTTTGTCAATTCCTACTAATCTTGTAGGGTTATTATGAATGACATAATACTACGTTTGGCTGCCACTGTCAAGTATATTTTAAAAAAAGATCGGAGGTAACGAGAAACTTATTGGTATCGCACAACAGTGTATGATATAATAAGTAAGTTATATTTGATCTCAGTCGTCCTTTCGGGATGGCAGAATGGAGTTTTCATGGACAAATCGACCTACCAAGTACCTGAAATTTATCGTGCTCTGCAAGCGTCCCCTTTCAATAGTGTCTTAACTGTCGCCGTTTGCGGCTCTAAAAGCATCACCAATCGAGCGCTCCTCCTTGCCACGCTGGCGGAGGGGGAATCGACTCTGCGAGGCGCGCTTTTCAGTGACGATTCCAGGCACTTTCTAAAATGCATACAAGACTTAGGGTTCGAGTCTACGGCGGATGAAAAGGCGCGGCAGATCACGGTAAAAGGCTGCGGGGGCAGGGTTCCCCTTGAGAAAGCAAATCAGTACGTGGGCAGCGCCGGTACTGCGGCGCGTTTTCTGACCGCCTATCTGGGCGTATCCGAAGGTTCCTACTATATGGACGCCTCAAAACAGATGCGAAAACGCCCCATGGCACCCTTGCTGGACTCTCTGCGCGAGCTCGGATGCGAGATCATCTACGAAGATACCGGCCATGAGGGGTTTTTCCCTTTCACACTTCGGGGGCACGGATTTGGGAAAAATGAGATCACCGTGGACATCGCCCACAGCAGTCAGTTTTTGAGCGCGCTTCTGATCGCGTCCTGCCTGTCAAAAGAAACCTTCACCACTTATATAGAAGGGACGCACGGACGATCTTACATTGATATGACAGTAAAAATGATGGAACAGTTCGGCGTGAAGGCCACGCCTTTATTTTTCTGCGGCGGCAACAGCGATAATCACAGTTGCACCGGCTGTATCAACAGCACTCTGCCCATGGGTTACCGAACGGCGGCGGGACAGTCCTATCGGGCGCTGGATTACCGGATCGAGCCGGATGTTTCCGCGGCATGTTATTTTTATGCAATGAGTCCGCTGTTAGGAATCTCAGTACAGGTGAGTCATGTGCATTTCAACTCTCTGCAGGGAGACGTGGCTTTTATCCGCCTGCTGGAGAAAATGGGATGTAAGGCCGCTGATCTGGAGGACGGAATCTTAGTAGAGCCTCCCGCGGACGGCGTTTTCCATGGCATCACGGCGGATCTCTCCGCCTACTCTGACCAGGCCATCACCTTAGCTGCCATTGCGCCCTATGCCGACAGTCCCACCACCATCACAGGGATCGGACATATCCGTTTTCAGGAGAGTGACCGGATTACCGCTATGATCACAGAACTTCGGAGGATGGGGATTCGGTGCGAGGAGACAGAAAGCAGCATTACCATCTATCCCGCTCAGCCGAAAGCGGCACTGATTGAGACCTATGACGACCACCGCATGGCTATGGGTTTTTCTCTCACCGGTCTGCGCGCTTCCGGCATCGTTATTGACAATCCGGGTTGCTGCAAGAAGACCTTCGAGGAATATTTCGATGTGCTGGATCAGGTGGTCAGGGAACTTCGAGGAGGTTTGTTATGTTTGAGTATATGACAGTACAGGAAGCAGCTCAAAAATGGAAAATTTCCGAACGGCGAATACAGATATATGGAGATGACTGATTTTGAAAAATATTCTGATTATTGACGATGATATTTATATTGGAAATGCGCTTGAAGAAGCGCTTACAAAAGAGGGATATAGAGTTTCCCGTGCGTATTCCGGAACGGAGGCTCTGCTTGTTTTATCCCAGTCCAAACCAGACCTTGTGCTGCTTGATTTAATGTTGCCTGGATTAAACGGCGAGGAGGTACTTCCGCAGATAGAAGGGATACCTGTTATTATATTGAGCGCAAAAGTTGATATTGATAATAAGGTCGATTTGCTGCTTGGCGGCGCTGCCGATTATGTAACAAAACCATTCAATACAAAGGAGCTTTTAGCCAGAATTGCCGTACAGCTTCGAGGTTCTGTAATCGCCCCTGTCGCTTCCACCCTAACCTTTGCTGATATAACTCTCCATGTGGATACGCATATTGTCACTATCGGAACCCGTGAAATTAAGCTGACCCGCACAGAATACGCTATTCTCAAACTACTCATGCAAAATCCCACACAGATTATTACCAAATCACAATTGTTAGACCATATCAGTGAAGACACTCCTGATTGCACAGAAAGTTCGTTAAAAACACATATCAGCCATTTAAGGGCAA
>JAMPHU010000016.1 GCA_023663225.1 Candidatus Gastranaerophilales bacterium | reverse complement strand
TCATGGCACATAAGAGTTTTAGCACATCCCTGTATTTTTGCTCCGGCACACTGGCGCCATCAGTCCCATACGGAACCACAATTCCTGTTGTGTCCAGTTCCGTCAGTCGGGCGGGGTTAATTTTCTGCTCTCCATGGTAGAGAAACTGATTAAACGCATCTGCAAAAACGACCGGATTCTCCATATATTCCTTAGTTATAGTATCTATTTTTCCCATCATGCAGTCCCCTTTTTATTGCTGCTAATAGTATACACTTAAAATCAATTTTCCTCAACAGTCTTTTCAAAATTTATATTTTGGCAGCTTCTGGTTTTCTGGTGTATTTTCCGCCAGACTTTTGTAAACGAGTTGAATGATAGTTGAACTATTTGCGCTTGTTTTTGGGCAACTTCAAAAGTTTGAATAGTTATATTTTGCGATATTTTTTTAAATTTATATTGACAGAACTGCACATACTGTATATACTGTTAATATACAGTCGATTGTACGGAGGAAACTATGAATATTTTTATCAACAACAAGAGTGGAGATCCGATCTATACTCAGATCTACACCCAGTTGAAGAACCAGATCATGAGCGGGGCGCTGCGGGAGGACGATCCTCTGCCTTCCATCCGCAGCCTGGCGAAAGATCTTCGGATCAGCGTGATCACGACCAAGCGGGCATATGATGAGTTGGAGAGGGAAGGCTTTATCTATGCCGTCGCCGCCAAAGGCTTTTTTGTGGCGCCGAAGAATGTGGAGCTGCTGCGGGAGGAGAATTTGAAGCGCGTGGAGGAACATCTCTTGGAGGCGCGAAAATTGGCGGCATCCTGCGGACTGAGCACGCAGGATATCATCGATATGATCAAGATTATGGAGGAGTAGATGTGATGAGTGAAAATGCGATTGAAATACGCGGTCTGTGTAAAAACTATCCTGCCTTTGCGTTAAAGGATATCAATCTGACGCTTCCGAGCGGCTGCATTATGGGACTGATCGGAGAGAACGGCGCAGGCAAGACCACTACGATCAAGCTGCTGTTGGGAACGGTGAGAAAGAGCGGCGGAAGCGTCAAGGTGCTGGGGCGCGACAGTACGGATCGGAAGTTTCACACTGTCAAGGAGGATGTGGGTATTGTGCTGGATGAAGTGAGCTATCCGGAGGCGATGACGATAAAAGAGCTTCGGCAAATTTTGAAAAACAGTTATCGAAATTGGGATGACTTGGCTTTTGGTCGATATATGGAGCGTCTTGAACTGCCGGAGAAAAGGGCATTTAAAGAGTTTTCCAAGGGCATGAAGATGAAATTTGGTCTGGCGGCCGCGCTGTCTCATCATCCCAGACTTTTGATTCTGGATGAAGTGACCAGCGGGTTGGATCCGGTGGCAAGGGAGGATGTGCTGGAAATCTTTGGCGACTTTACCAGAACGGAAGATCACTCTATCCTGATTTCTTCGCACATCGTGGGGGATCTGGAAAAGATATGTGATTATATCGCGTTTTTTCATAAAGGACGGGAACTTTTGTGTGAGGAGAAGGATCGTCTGTTGGAGACCTATGGACTTTTGCAAGGGACAAAGGAACAGTTGGACAAATGCGGCAGAGACGCCGTGGTAAGCAGTCGGGAGACGGAGTATGGCGTGACCGCGCTGGTGCGTCGGGACAAACTGCCGTCCGCGATGACCCCTGAGCCGGTATCTCTGGAAGAAATTTTTGTGTTTATGGTGAAAGGAAGGTAGCAGAATGAAGGGTTTGCTTTTAAAAGAGTTATATAGTGTAAAGAAAAAGGGAATCTTGTTCGGAATGTTCAGTTTGGTGTTCCTTGTAATCTCTTATAGCCAGATGGGATATATAGGCGGGTTTTTCTGGTTTTATCCGATCTTTTTATGGAGTATGATGCCGTTTATGAATATGCAGGAGGATGAAAAGAGCAGGTGGGATATTTATTGCAATGCCCTTCCTTATTCCAGAGGACAGATCGTGTCCGCAAAGTACATGGTGTCAGTATTCTATATTTTGGGGATCTCCCTGATCATGCTGCTGATCAATTTATCCGTATGTTCCTGGGAATGGTCTATGATTGTATTCGCCAGCGGACTGATATTGGGACTGACATCGTCCACACTGATCTTTCCCTTTGTCTTTGCGCTGGGGGCCGCAAAGGGTATGATCGCTTATTATATTGTCTGCATCTTAGTGGGAGTGGTCTCTGTACAGGCTATGATAGGTGCGGTGGAGAAGATGATGACGCAGATAGGCGCGCAGCATTTACTCTTTGTGTTGGCGATATTTGTGTTGTTGTTTGTCCTGTCCTGGCGCTTGTCTGTCTTTTTGTATCGCAGGAGGGATCTCTAGGATGAAGTGGTGAGGCAGGTGATCGATCGTAAGTGACCGTGGAGAACCATGGGAATGAAATTGATATGATGAATGGAATAATCGCAACTATATTAATAATTTGCGGGGCGGAAGAACTTTCCGCCCCGTTAGTCGTCATTAGTGGTATAGACTCTTAAAGTATCTTATGGTGAGAAGGGAGAGAGATGACATATGTGGAGAAAACGATCTGCTATCACATGGGTTTTGCTGGCGGCATTTGTGTTGGGCGGCTGTGAAAATTTGGATTCCGGAAAAGGGATAGGCGGTATTTTGCAAGAAGAGAATAGCAGCGCAGGAGAGGGGAGAGAAATTGTGTCTGAGGGGACGGAAGGTATATTGGAAGGCATAGGAATTTTCTCTGCGGAAAGTGGAGTTTCGTCTGAGGGAATGGACGAAAGATCAGAGGATTTAGATTTGTCCATGAAATCGACCGAGTCAGTCAAGACAATGGGAGGTACTCACGATAAAGATTTGACTTTGGGACGCGACGGGGAGTCCATAAAAGCTTATCTTTCTGCCTTTTCCAATGAACTTGCAGATTATGAAGCCACGGAGGAGTGTTTTGTGCTCCTTCACGGCGACGTCGCTTACGGTCAGGAGAATTGGGATCGTTTTGTGGACAGTGCAAACCAGGGAACGCCGGCTTATGTGATTTTGGTGCAGTTTACGGTAGAAGGAGATGCGATTTTGCAATATCTGGAATATGATGGAATGGATTTTTATCGCTTTTCGGATTACTCCAGGGACGCTTTCGGCGGCACAGGTAATCGTTATTTTGAGGAAACCTATGCTTATCTGAGAAGCCTTCCCTGCCACGATACGCAAGGGAATGAATATTCTTACGTCTTTTTGACAGATTCGGATGATATAACCATGACGGAGATTGAATATTATCAATATGTGGGAGTCTATAGGGATTGTGCGGATGCGGTTCCCGATCTTTTCTTTCTCTTTGAGATCATGGTAAAAGAGCGGGAGAAGAACGCCCCTGTGGCACAACCGGAGAAGGTTTTTGAAGTGGAAGTAAATCAACTTGCAGATGTCACGATGGAGCTTTTGTATGCCACTCCAGTCTCGATAGGCGTGGAGTTCAAAAATGATTCTGACCTAGAAGTGACTTACGGTGAGTCATATGATCTGCAAGTGCTGCAGGATGGAAAGTGGTACAGCCTTTCTTATGTGATCGATCATGCGGCGTTCAATATGCTGGGTTATCTGCTACATGGCGGAAAAAACCGCATTTGGGGAACAGATTGGACTATTTTTCACGGCGTGTTGGGCGACGGTCAGTATCGGTTGGTGAAATCGGTCAGCGTGGAAGAAAATGGAGGTTTTCAAAATTATTATCTGGCGGCGGAGTTTGAGATTGATTGATTCTAAGAACGCCTTGTCAGAATTTTAATGTTTTAGGAACAGTTGGGAGAGACATCCAACTATGCGCAAAAGACAACTTTAACGAATAGTTGTATTACATTTTCCCGTTCTGTCCTTCGGCTTCCAATTTGCCAAGGAGATACAAAAACATGATTGCGGGTATTCTCAAAATAGGGATTTTTGTTTCATGCTTCGTAATCCCAATATCACTTAGCTGTTTTGTGATCAAAAATGCATTGGTAACTCCATTTTCTTCCTCTTTACAGAGCTCCACGATCGCATCTGTGGCCGACAACTTTGAAGTATTTCGGTATTTGATCTCACATAGGATCTTTTCGCGGGGAAGCTCCACAACGATATCCACTTCCTTCTGATTGTCTTTTGCCTTCCTAAAATAGCCGAGCTGCGCGGTATTGCCTTGATAAAAGGATATCATATGTTTATAGACACAGGTTTCTGCCATGATACCAAGTTCTTTTTCATCTGAGAGCACATCATCGATCATTAAAACGGCATTGCGTATTGCGGCATCAGCAATGAATATTTTAGGTTTGCCCTTCAAGGCTCCTTTACTGCCTACATTCATTGGTTTTGCCAGATAGATCAGATTAGACATTTCCAGTGCTTCCAGATAGTTTTCAATCGTGGCTGTAGAAATCTTTTCCAGCTCTTTTGCCGCGGTAGTTACACTGAAAATTTCTGTGGAATTCATGCACAGATATAAAAATAGTTTTTCCATCAGTAAAGGACTGCGGACATTGAACAATGTCAAAACATCCCGCTTGATCACTTTGTCTACCACATCCTCGCGAAGCATTCTCTGCGAATACACATCGTCATCTGACAGTACCAATTCCGGAAAACCGCCGATGCAAAGATAGCGATTAAAATGTTGCAGCAAGGGGGTAAAATTGTCGGACAGGTCAAGGAGTTCGTTTTTTGGCTTGTTGATCAGTTCTGTAAGCATCAGTTTTTCGGGCAAAACGGGTTCCTCAAGCTGCAACAATTTACAATATTCATAGAAAGAAAGCGTTGGAATTTTCAAAACGCTCCATCGGCCTGTTCCACTGTCCGCAGAACCTTTTTCAATAATGGGACTTGCAGAACCCGTGGCAGTCAAACAGATGTCTTTTCTGCTGTCATAAATGACCTTCATCCAAAGCTCCCACTGTTCCATATATTGCACTTCATCCAAGAAGAGATATTTTGTTCCCTCCAACGGATAAAGAGATTCATAGATGGAAAGAACCGTATCCACATTGACCAGCTTTATGAGCGGATTGTCAAAAGAAACATATAAGATATTTTTGGGTGAGATTCCTTCCTCCATCAAAGTGTCTATCATTTGATACAAGATCGTTGTTTTGCCAATGCGCCTGGCGCCCGACAACACGGCAAATCGTCTGACGGTTTTGTGCTTTATGATCTTGAGTGCTTCATGGTAGGCAAGGCGTTTCTGGGGTTTGCTTTCTTCTTTGATCGCAGATGGATTTCGCCACCACGGATTATACTGACGCAATACTTTAATGATCTGTTCTTCGCTTACTATAGCCATAAAACAACCTCCCACAGCATAGGAATATTATTTCCTGACTGTTACTAAAGTATACTTGAATATCTTCTTGACTGTTATTAAAGTATACTTCAACAACTGCCATGCTGTTATCAAAGTATACTTTAATAACTCCCTGACTGTTGTCAAAGTATATTTTAACATTGGTCAACAGAAAATGCAAGCTTCTACTTTCTGAAACAGTTCCGTGCAGGGGGCGGTCACGCTGGCGGGGTGCATCTGCAAAAACAACTCCTCGGGAAACTCCACCCGATAGGCGTGCAATAGCTGATGGTTCAAGCCTAGTTCTTTTTGGAAACGTTTGTTTATCGTTTGATCGCCATATTTGCGGTCACCGATGACAGGATGATGAATACTTGCCAAATGTGCGCGAATCTGATGGGTTTTCCCTGTAAAAAGCTTCACTTCCAACAGGCTGAATCCCCTTGCTGTTTTCAACACATGGACGCCTGTCTGCACGGGTTGGCCATCCGGCAGAGCTTTTGGGGAAATGGTGACTTGGTTGTTGGCTTCATCCTTTGTCCAGAAACCTTTCAATAACATATCTTCTGCAAGTTCTCCGACACAGATTGTCCGATAAAACTTTCGGATGCGCTGCTCTTTGCTGATTTGATTTAAGAGCTGCGTGCCCGGAAGCGTTTTTCCGCACAAAACAATGCCGCTGGTATTGCGGTCTAATCGGTTGCACAGACCGGAATTGAAATCGGCTGGATCCGCGCCTGTGGCTTCGGCCTGTTCTAATAGATAACCCGTCAGCCATTGATTCAGTGCTTGATCGTCTTTTTGCGCTTTTTGGCATAAAACGCCCACAGGCTTGTTCAAAATCAGGATATCCGCATCCTCATAAAGAATTGTTACCCCTTTGATCTGCCTGTAGGCGTCTCTGGATGCCGCAAGTGAAGGACTGTCCGTGTTTTGACCGGTTGTGCCGGAGAATTTGGCATAGGTCTCATCCGAAAAAAAGCAGGTCACCACATCGCCCTCGGCAAGGAGCTCCTTGCCCTCCGCCTTTTTGCCGTTTAAGGTGATATTCTTTTTGCGCAGCATTTTGTATAAGAAATTACTTCCCGCCTGGGGCAGATATCGGTGCAGAAACTTGTCCAATCGCTGCCCAGCCTGATTCCTCCTTATGGTTACTGTCTGCATACGAAAAACCTCCCTATGCCTTCATAAATGCTCTCTTGGCATGAGTGCAAACCATTTTTTTCAGAGCGCAACGCTCTTTAAAACGCCGATGATCCCTTCTGTGTTCTGATCGTCGGCATCCAACGCTTGTAATTGTTTTAACCGATCCATATATTTTCCCAGATCGGTAAAGATTTTTATAGTAGTATCCTTATAATTTTCCGCCTTCAAGATCCCGTCAATATGTTTGGAAAATTCCTGTTCCTCAAAGTTTTTTTGGGAGCTGAATCCGCATATGGTATTGCCCTTCACTGTCATGTGATCCACACGATAATTTTTGGTATAGGAGGTAAACACCATGTCATACAGTGAGGCAAGGCCCTTTGTGTGGCGATCGATCTGATCTGCCGTCCGCTCGTCACAACTGTGAAATCGGAAGAACATAATCGTTTCGACGGCGCTTTTGCTGGCGGGCAGACATCCCAACACAGCTACCACAGTCAATAGATTTAGCCGGTCTCCCGTGGTGATCCATCCCGCTGCAAACAGACTGAAAGAAATGGCAAAGTAAAGCAGCGTGCGGAACAGTTCATACTTCTTCTGCGTGTTCAGATATCCCTTGCTACCTTTATATTTTTCACCGGAAAAAATTCTTGTCAGATGCATTGTTTTCACGTTCCGCCATGCGGCGGCCTTTCTCCTGTTTTCTTTCTTCTCATTGACTTTCAGCGTGCAATGTGCCAAGTACCGCGCTTACACGAGCATAAAACCAATAAATTGACTCGCGAGGTGCTGCTTGCAGGGGTTTGTTGACTGCAGCTCAGGCCTTGACAGGCACCTTACAAGTGCATGGCCTGCATGGCCGCCATGACCTTTAAGATCCACTCATGGGGAAGGAGTTTACTCATCACGCCAAAACCCTGTATGGGCAGGCTGCATACGGAAAGCGAACGTCTGCGCTTGGAATCTTTGAGAGCTTGTCTGACGACTCTGTCGGCCTGTACCATGGTGTATTTTTTGAGCTTCAACGTGGAACCGCCGCGCTCCGCGATCTCAAAAAAGGGCGTGTCCACAGGGCCCGGACAAACGCTGGTCACATAGATGCCTTTGCTCTTCAACTCCTCTCCCAACGCCCTGGAAAAGCTCAGCACATAGGATTTGGTGGCGGCGTAGACCGCAAAATGTGGCTGCGGCAGAAAGGCGGCGCTGGAGGCCAGTTGGATAATGCGGCTGCCCCGCCTCATAAAAGGCAGCATACGGTGGGTCAGGGAGGTGAGCGCTTCGCAGTTTAAGCGGATCATTCCCGTCTCCTGTTCCAGGTCTTGTCTGGCAAACTCTCCCATCAGGCCGTAACCGGCGCAGTTGATCAACATCCGCACGACGGCGCCCTTTTCGGTCAGGGCGTCCTCCAATCGCTCCAACTGCCCTTCCCTGGTGATATCCATGGCAAACACTCTTGCGCGGTGACACAGAACCTTTGTAAGTTCTTCCAATTTGCCGCGGTTTCTGGCGACCAGCCAGAACTCATCCACATTTGAAAAAAACGCATCCATCTGCAGGACAAATTCCATTCCGATGCCGGAGGATGCCCCTGTGAGAACGATCACATTCATTTTGTATCCCCTTTCTTCTTGTGAATATTCCGAATCGTCTTTTTCGCACTTCTCTCATGCCGCTTCTCTTGTGTATTTTGTACGTCTCTCGTACCCCTCATGTTGTTGATATTGCTTCTGTCTCTTGTACTTCTCTTGCCTTTTGTACTTTCGTTGTCTTTGGTATTTCCCTTGTATTTGGCATTTTCTTTGTCTTTCGCACTTCTTATGTCCTTGCTACTTCCCTCGCCCTGCCTCGGCCGGATCAGGCATTTTTTGTCAAATCCGATGAGATCAGTCCGGCCTGCCTTGATCAGCGCCTCCCGCACCAACTCATAGTTTTTGGGATCGCGGTATTGGATCAGCGCTCTCTGCATGGCCTTCTCATGGGGATTGCGGCACACATAGACTTTGCTGCCGTCCCGCGGGTCGATCCCTGTGTAATACATGACGGTGGACAGCGTGGAGGGCGTCGGATAAAAATCCTGAACCTGTTCCGGCATATATCCCAGATCACGCAGATATTCAGCAAGCTCCACAGCCTCTTTCAGGGTAGATCCCGGATGGGAGGACATCAGGTAAGGCACCAGAAATTGATCTTTGTGGAGCGTTTGATTGAAGTGGCGGTATTTTGCCACAAAACGTTCATATACGGCGTTTTCCGGCTTTCCCATGCGCTTTAACACTGCGTCGGAGACGTGTTCCGGAGCCACCTTCAACTGTCCGCTTATGTGATGTTTCACCAGCTCGCGAAAAAATGTGTCGTCCTTGTCCGCCAGCAGATAATCAAAACGGATGCCGGAGCGCACAAAGACTTTTTTGACGCCGGGAAGCGCCCGCAGTTTGCGCAAAAGAGCCAAATAGTCCGAGTGATCCGCCCGCAGATTGGGACAGACTTTTGGAAAAAGGCACTGTCTGTTTTGACACACGCCCTGCTTCAGTTGCTTTTCACAGGAAGGTTGGCGGAAATTGGCCGTGGGGCCGCCTACATCGTGGATATATCCCTTGAAATCCGGATCTTTCCGTATCAGATCGGCCTCCCGCAAAATGGATTCATGGCTTCTTGCCTGAACCGTTCGGCCCTGATGAAAGGTGAGGGCGCAAAAACTACAGCCTCCAAAGCATCCTCTGTTGCTCACCAGGGAAAATTTGATCTCCGAGATCGCAGGGATACCGCCCTGTTCTTTGTATGAGGGATGGTAATCCCGCATATAAGGCAGATCGTAAAGCGCATCCATCTCCGCTGTGGAGAGGGGCGGTTGGGGCGGATTTTGCACCACATACATGTCGTTGGGGTACGCCTCGATCAAGGGACGTCCGGTGTGGGAATCTGTGTTTTGATATTGCACGGCAAAACTGTCCGCATAACGAGTCTTGTCCGCTCTCATCTCCTCGTAAGAAGGCAGCGTGATCCCGTCATAGACGCCGGAGAGATCTTTTGTCCGAAAGACGGTTCCCGAGATGAAGGTGATATCCCGCACCGAGATACCGCTCTCCAAAGCTTCCGCGATCTCCACGATGGAACGCTCTCCCATCCCATAAGAGATCAGATCCGCCTGACTGTCCAAGAGGATGGAGCGCTTGAAGCTGTCCGTCCAATAGTCATAGTGCGCCAATCTTCTGAGACTTGCCTCAATGCCGCCGATGATAATGGGCACATCCGGATATTTTTTGCGGATCAGATTGCCGTACACTACAGTCGCGTAATCAGGCCGTTTCCCGATCCGGCCGCCGGGGGTGTAGGCGTCCGTGGCGCGCCTCTTTTTGGAGACGGTGTAGTGATTGACACAGCTATCCATATTTCCGCCGGATATCAGAAAACCAAGCTTTGGCCTGCCGTACAGGTTGATACTCTCCTCGTCCCGCCAGTCGGGTTGGGCGATGATGCCCACCCGATAACCCTTCGCTTCCAACACACGGCTGATAATGGCGCTCCCGAAAGACGGATGATCTACATAGGCATCTCCAATCACATAGGCAAAATCGACCGCCTCCCAGTCCCGCTCCTCCATATCCGCCCTTGAGAGCGGCAAAAATTGTCCAAACAGTCCGTGATAGTCTGTGATATAGTAGTCGGCGAGCGCTTCCTTCCGCGCCCGATCGGACAAAGAGTAGGCGTCCTCCACCGCGCAGACCCGCATACCGGCCGCTTTGCCCGCCTGAATCCCCGGCACGATATCCTCAAAAACCAGGCAATTTTTGGGCGGCACATGGAGAGACTCTGCCACCGCCAGATAAATGTCCGGCGCGGGTTTGCCCCGATGAATCTCGCTTCCCGTCATAATGCAGGAAAAAAGTCCGCGCAGATTATGTACGCTCAGGATATTCTCCACCAGTTCTCTGGAATTGCTGGTTGCGATGCCCAGCTTGATGCCCTGCCTTTCACATCCCTTCAAAAATTCGGGGATGCCCGCTTTGAGAGGGACTTCCTTTTCATATTTATCCCATGCCATCCGGTTCCAGTCCGCCTTGATTTCCTCCAGGGAAAGGGGGAGGGCGAAGCGTTCCTTAAAATAGACTGCCGTCTCCTGAAAGCTCATGCCCTCGATACATGCCTGCAAATTGGGGGGCATGGGGATACCAAAACGCCCCAGATATTCCACGTCGATGTCATGCCACAGCCACATGGAGTCCACCAGCGAGCCGTCCAGATCAAAAATTACCGCCTCAATTCCCTGTAACATCTCATGATTCACGAAGCAGCTCCACCTCCTCGTCTGTGAGTATCCTGTGCGCTCCCGGAGCCAACGAAAGATCCAGGGAGAGTTTCCCGAAGCGCACCCGCTTCAATGTCCGCACCTCATTTCCCACCGCCGTCAGCATCCGTTTTACCTGATGATACTGTCCCTCATGGAGAATGAGTTTTATCAGCCTTTCCTCCAACACTTCCACCTTGGCGGGCAGGGTGGGCGTTTCTTCGCCGATGTCCACCCCCTGTTCCAGGGCGCGGATATCCTCCTCTGTGAGCGGCGCGGCGATCTCTGCCAGATATACTTTGTCCACGTGCCTTTTGGGGGACAAAAGTCTGTGAGAGAGTTCCCCGTCGTTGGTGATTAAAAGCAGTCCCTCCGTGTCCTTGTCCAATCGTCCCACCGGGAACATCCCTTTTCTCAGATCCGGCCCCAACAGATCCAACACCGTTCGGGAAATGGGATCTTTTGTGGCGGAGATCACGCCGGAAGGTTTGTTCAGCATATAATAGACAAATTTTTGAAAGACCAGAGTCTCGCCGTACAGCGTCATGACATCTTCCTCTTCCTTGATCTGACACGCGGCGTTTCGAACCACTTGACCATTCACCGTCACATTCCCCAGACGGATCAGCTCTTTTACCTGACTTCTGCTCCCCTTATTCAATTCGCACAAAAATTTATCCAGCCGCAATTTTTAAACCTCGAACACATATAAATGAAATAAGATAACTGTCCATCCAATAAAAATATGAAAAAACTCTCCAAACTTGCGATCACGCTGTTATTTTTGGTTCTTACATATGGTATCCTGACTCACTCCCAGCTCAGTCTTGCCTATGCGCTCACCGGTCTGACGCTGTGGTATGAAAAAATGGTGCCCGCTCTCCTGCCGTTTATGATCCTGTCGGGCATCATGGTACGTTTACATTTGACAGAGGGGTTCACCACTTTGCTGTATCCGTTTCTGCGCCCCCTGTTTCGCGTTTCCCGCAATGTGTGTTACGCTATTATCCTCGGATTCCTATGCGGTTTCCCCATGGGCGCGAAAACAGTGGCGGATCTCTATGAGCGGGACATGATCACCAGGCGGGAAGCGGAATATCTTTTGGCTTTCTGTAACAACATCGGCCCTGTCTATTTTTTGAGTTTTGTGCTGCCTTTGTTGGAAAGGCGGCTGATCCTGCCCTATCTGGCGGGCATGTACGGACTGCCCCTTGCCTATGGGATTCTGCTGCGCTACACCAAGTATCGGGATCTTGGCGTCCGCCGCGCGACAAGCGGCGGGATGAGTCCGCAAAAGGCGACGCTTCTCACGGAACTGGACGAAGCCATCGCCTCCTCCGGCAGGAGTATTTTGATGCTGGGCGGGTATATGATCTTATTTAACCTCTTGAATCTGCTCCCCCATATTCTGTTGGGCGCGCCGCCGAAACTGCTAGCGCCCCTCCTGGAGATCAGCGGGGGACTAAAGCTCATAGGGAGCAGTTATCCGCTGTATGCCCTGCTGGCGCTGCCTTTTGGCGGCTTGTCCTGCATCGCGCAGACCTATAGCTGCATCAGCAAAACGCCCCTGTCCATTGCCGATTACACGTTCCATAAACTGATCCTGACCGCTCTGACCGGACTATATTATCTGATCTGGTGGCTGTCCTCGCCTTCCAGCTTTCTGCGCTGACGCCTTTTTCGTCGATTTCTGTCGGAAATTGACTGAGAAACCAGCACAATGACCAACAACAACACCACAATGATCAGGCAAATTGCAAGAAAACTTGCAAAACTGACTGTTTTCTCCACTTCCGTCTCTTCCGGTTCGTCGGGACGGAAGGTGGTGGTGCCCGTGTACCCTCCCACTGTGATATTGGGAGAAACTTGTGTGCTGCTCTCTGTCCCCGTTTCCGGTTTATCGGCCTTGTCCTCTCCCACGACGGCCGGTCCGACGGCCGGCACCGCCTCAGAAGGCACCATAGAGACCGCCACACTGTTGCTGTCCGTGCTCAGATCATAGAGATTATAAGCGCGGAAGATCACGTCCGACTGTTCGTCCAAAGGAAGCTGCAAAGTCGTGGTAAAGGTGTCGCGATAGCTTCCGTCCATGGCGTTGCTGTCCGGCCAGGAATACCTGCCGCTGAAGGTGCTGCCGCCGTCCGTGCTGTAGGTATAATATAGCAGCATACTGTCATAATCCGCCGCGGAAATTTCCAAAGTCGCAACGCCTTTGCTATAATCGGTTTCTTTTAATGTCAATTGACAGACGTCGGGGGCCGAGGTGTCCACAGAGGTGGCCTGTACCTTGGCGTTGGCGTCCGCCGCCGCGAGCTCGTTTGCACTGTAGGAACTGTAGTCCACTCCCAGCTCAGTGCTGTGCAGTCCGAAATATTTGGCCACAGACAGCGCATCCGCCCTGCCGAAAGCGGCCAGATCTTCCGCGGAGTCGCAGTACCCTACATCCCGATCCTCGTCCACATGACAGTGTTCGATGATGACGGCAGGGACGCTAAGCTCTCTTGACTCGCGGATAATACCGTAATAATCCAGTCCGTCGTCTCCCACACGGGTCTTGACGCCCCGCAGAAACAATCCCATGTCCTGCATGGTCTGCATCTGCACCATGCCAAACTGATAGCCGTAGGCATTGTAGGGTGGAAACAGGGAAGCCCACACTTCGGAACCATAGACTTCATGGCTTAACGAGGCGTTGTAATGGATGCTGAATAGGAAATCCGCGTCCACGGATTGCGCAAACTCTGCTCTCTCCGCCAAAGACAGTGTCACATCGCTTGTCCTGGTGAGATACACGTTCACATTGTCATATTTGCATAGTTCCTCATACATCGCGAGGGCCGTTGTGAGCGTCATGGCTTTTTCCAGCGCGCCGTTTGACTTGGTGCCTTCGTTGTTGCCGCCGTGGCCGGGGTCGATCACAATGGTGATCGTCTCGTCCGTGGGCTGTACCCTGGGGGCAGCCTGCGCATGTATTCCGGTGGGCAGACCTGTCAGTCCAAGGAGCAGGACAAGGACATAGATAAAAAATTTTTTCATGGTCGGTTTCTCCGTTCCTACACGTTTTCGGTAAGATACAACGAAGCCAGCTTTCCCGCGAAAACCGGCCCGTTTATCATATCATGTATTCAGGGCATGAGACGGTCAAAAAACCATCCGTCGCAAACAGCGAAACGAGTCAGGATATCACATTCACGCCTTCGGCTCCGCCTGTCCCGTCCGCGGAGGCCTCGATATCGTCCTCGATCGGATGAAGCTGACGGCGGTCGTTTTGGATGACCTCCTCGTAATGGCGCAGGGAGTTCAGCAGATGGTCGTATCCCACGCTGGCTTCCTGTCTGGAGGAGACGATCACGCTCTCGAGATAATTCAGCATGTCCTCCATGTACTGTGCCGCGGCGATGCGGACGGTGTTGGCCTCGATGGTGGCATTGTCCACGATCTCCTGGGCCTGCCTTGTGGCCATCGTCACCACCTCGTTGGCCTGGGCATATGCCTGCTGCATGATCTCATGCTCGCTGATCAGCTCGTTGGTGTGGACGGTAGCCTCGTTGATCAGCGCCTCCGCCTTGGTTCTGGCATCGTTTAAGATCGCTTCTTTGTTGCTGATGATCTTTTGATACCGCTTGATCTCGTCGGGGGTCTTCATGCGTAGCTCCCGCAGCAGCTCGTCAATCTCGTCCTTGTTGACAATGATCTCTGTGCTGGACATAAATTTAGGCTTGCAGCTCTCAATGTACTCCTCTATTTCATCGATCAGTTGCTCTATTCTGCTGCTCATAAAGTTGACCATGCCTTTCTTGAAATCTTATTCTGGTTTGCTGGTGTTGTATTTTTGGTAGATCAGTTCGGCTACGAAATCAGGAACCGCCTTTTCGATACTGCCTCCAAAGCTTGCGATCTCCTTCACGCTGGAAGAACTCAAATACGCATACTCTAAGCTGGTGGTCAAAAATACCGTGTCCATCTTGCCGCCGGACAACAAGCGGTTCGTCTGTGCGATTTGCAGCTCGTACTCAAAGTCCGTGATCGCCCGCAGTCCTCTGACCGCCACATGCAGATCGTGATCGGCGGCGTATGTAGTGAGCAGGCCGCTGAAACTGTCCACTTGCACATTCGGAATCTCTTTTGTAGCCTCTTTAAGTATCTTAACACGTTCCTCAACAGAAAACAACGGTGTCTTTTGATTATTATTCAAGACACTCACAATCAACAGATCAAAAATCTGAGAAGCGCGCTTGATGATATCCAGATGGCCGTAGGTCATCGGATCAAAGCTTCCGGGATATACCGCTCTCTTCATAGTGCCCCCTTTCCGCCGCCTATGCGGAGAAACAGATGTCTGTTTGTCTTATATTTTTTTTCTTTTTCCAGGGAAAAACCAAGTTCTTCCAAATAGGAAAAGTCCGTCTCCAGATCGGCCTCCACGATGATAAGTGTGTGTGCTGTGACAAAATGCCTGCCGCAAAGCGCGGAGAGAACCCGCTTTTCCTGTCCCAAGCCGTATGGCGGATCCATAAAGATCACCGATACTTCCCGCTCGTTTATCTGATCTAAGGCCGCACAGACGTCTCTTTTTAAGAGTACGGCGCGGTCGGCCGTTTTGGTGAACGCAAGATTCTGCGCGATCACAGCCGCCGCTCTCGGTGAATTTTCTACAAAATAGGCTTTTTTGGCTCCCCTGCTTAGTGCTTCGATGCCGATGCCGCCGCTGCCGCTGAATAAGTCCACAAAGACGCCCCCTGGAAAATCATTCCGTATCATATTAAACAGCGTCTCCTTGATACGGTCTGTGGTGGGTCTGGTGTCCATGCCCTCGGGCGTCTTTAAAGGCAGACTTCGGGCGCTTCCTGCGATGACTCTCATGATGTTCCTCCTAAGCCTTAATCTTGGTGCCTTTTCCGCCTCTCTTTGCAAGCTTGACGCTGTTGAGCATCAGATTCTTACTCTTGTATTCGATCACGGAGACATCTGTATCCACCGTGTAATATACCGCCTCTATGCAATCCTTGTCGCTCAAATTCATACCGCGCATCCCGACGGCGTTTTTCTTCATCTCGGAGATCTCCGAGAGCAAAAACCGCAGGAAATATCCACCCTTGGACTGTAGAATGATGTTTTTCTGGCCCTGGAAGGCGGCGATGCTTACCACGCTGTCGCCCTCACTGAGTTTGGTGGCGGCCACCGTGCGTTTGGAGACATCAAATTCGCCGCCGCTCACGATCTTTACCATAGCTCTGGCGGTGACGAACACCAACTGTCTGAGATTCAGCTCGGTCTGGCTGGCGATATACACAATATTTTCTTTGTCGGAATTATAATTGCTCACATTGTCGATGGGAATACCCTTGTCGCGGAATTTCCCAGCGGGAAGATCCGGCACTTTCACGGAATGCATCTGCCCCGTGTCCGTGAAGAGGCAGATCTTGCCGGTATTCTTGCAGGTGAGCACATATTTGTATTCTGTGTCTACGGCTTCTTTGTTGCGCTCATAGGTACTCTGATCGATGGACTTGGCGTAGCCGAAACGATCCATGAGAAACAGCACTTCGGTTTCCTCGACCTCTTTTTCTTTGTAGACTGCCTCCCTGCCGTTCTCGATCACGGTTCTTCTCTTGCGGCCATAGGCTTTCTTAAACGCTTCCAGCTCGTTGATGATGACCTGTGCCATGGAATCTCTTCTGTCCAGGATATCCTCATAGCGATAAATGTTCGCCATGGTGTCCTCATGCTCCTTGATCAGAGCCTCCAACTCCAGACCGATCAGCTTGTACAGGCGCATTTCCAGGATCGCGTTGGCCTGCTTTTCCGTAAAGGCAAACTGCTCCGCCATAATGCGGGATTCCTTGGTTTTGAATTTGATGCCCTCCGTCTTGCCTTCCACCAGACAGGCCTTCGCCATATTGCGGTCTTTGGAGCCTCTGAGCACTTCGATGACCAAATCGATCACATTGCACGCCTTGATCAGACCTTCCTGGATCTCTTTGCGCTCCAGCTCATGCGCCAACAGATTGTTGTATTTGCGGGTCGCCACCTGGTACTGAAAATCCACATTGGCTTTGATAATTTGTTTTAAACCCATGACCTCCGGCCTGCCGTTGTAGATCGCCAGCATATTCACGCCGAAGGTGTCCTCTAAGCGGGTCTTTTTGTAGAGCAGATTGACAAAATTTTCCGCGTCCGCATCCTTGCGCAGCTCTATGACAATGCGGATGCCCTCCTTGGAGGACTGATTGGAAATATCCACGATATCCTGCGTCTTTTTGGTCTCCGCCAACGCCGCCACATCCATCAGGAATTTGGAGATATTGGCGCCGATCATGGTGTAGGGGATCTCCGTGATCACCACGTTAGTCCTGCCGCCCTTCACCTTCTCAAACTCCACCTTGCCGCGCAGCTTGATCTTGCCCACGCCGGTCTCGTAGATGGCAGGCAGCTCGTCCTTGTTGATCACGATGCCGCCTGTGGGAAAATCGGGGCCCTTCACATAGCGCATCAGTTCGCTTGTGGAGATCTCCTCATTCTGCATATAAGCCTTCACCGCATCGATGACTTCCCCTAAGTTGTGCGGCGGGGTGCTGGTCACCATGCCAACGGCAATGCCCTCCGAGCCGTTGATGAGCAGATTGGGTATCTTGACCGGAAGCACCGAGGGTTCTTTTTCGTTCTCGTCGAAATTGGGGACGAAATCCACCACATCCTTGTCCAGATCCGCCAAAAAAGCTTCCTGGGTGATCTTTTGCAGCCGGACTTCCGTGTAACGCATGGCCGCCGCGCCGTCTCCCTCGATATTGCCGAAGTTGCCGTGCCCGTCTACGAGGGGCAGTCCCCTCTTGAAATCCTGTGTCATAACCACCAGCGCTTCATAGATGGAACTGTCGCCGTGCGGATGGTATTTACCCATGGTGTCGCCCACGATACGGGCGCTCTTGCGGTACGCCCTGTCATAGCGGACGCCAAGCTCGTGCATGTCATAGAGCGTCCGCCGCTGCACGGGTTTTAAGCCGTCACGCACATCCGGCAGCGCCCTGGCGACAATGGTGCTCATGGCATAGTCTATAAAAGACTTTTGCATCTCCTCGGAGTATTCTGTTTTTATGATCCTGTTGTCATCCATTGATCTGATCCTTCTAATGTGTTTCTATATGTCCAGAGCCGCGTCCCGGGCGTGGTCGTAGATAAACGCCTTGCGGGGCGGAACATCAGTCCCCATGAGCATTTCCGTCATCTCTGACGCCATGCGCGCGTCCTCGATCTCCACTAATTTCATCAGCCGTCTCTCCGGATCCAGCGTGGTCTCCCACAACTGCTCCGCGTCCATCTCCCCCAAACCTTTGTAACGCTGCAAGGTAAAGGAACCCTTGTGCGTCTTGCGGTATTTTTCCAGCGCTTTCTCGTCGTAAAGGTATTGCTCCTTGCCTTTGGCCGGCATAGCCTTGTACAGCGGCGGCATGGCAATGTAGACATGCCCCTCAAAGATCAGATCCGGCATAAACCGGTAAAACAGGGTGAGCAGCAGATTGGAGATATGTGCGCCGTCCACATCCGCATCCGTCATAATCACGATCTTGTCATAGCGGAGTTTGGAGATATCAAAATCATTGCCGTATCCTTCTGAAAAACCGCAGCCGAAGGCGTTGATCATGGTCTTGATCTCCGCGTTGGCCAACACCTTGTCGATACTCGCCTTCTCCACATTCAAGATTTTGCCGCGGATGGGCAGAATCGCCTGAAACATACGGTCTCTCGCCATCTTGGCGCTGCCTCCCGCGGAGTCTCCCTCCACGATAAAGATCTCGCATTTGGAGGCGTCCTTGGAGATACAGTTGGCCAATTTGCCGTTGGAGTCGAAGGAGTATTTCTGTTTGGTCAGCATGTTGGTGCGCGCCTTCTCCTCCGCCTTTCTGATCTTGGCCGCCTTCTCGGCGCAGCCGATGACGCTCTTTAAAATTTCCAGATTGCGGTCAAAATAATGTACGATCTCGTCTCCGGTGATCTTGGCCACCACCTTGGAAGCGTCCTGATTGTCTAGCTTCGTCTTGGTCTGGCCCTCGAATCTGGGATCGGGATGTTTGATGGAAACCACGGCTGTCATGCCGTTGCGCACATCTGCGCCGGTGAAATTCTGATCCTTTTCCTTGAGGATATTGAGTTCTCTGGCGTAGGTGTTGATCACATTGGTGAATTGGGTCTTAAAGCCGGTCAGATGCGTGCCGCCCTCGGAATTGTAGATATTGTTACAAAATCCCAGCACGTTCTCATGAAATTCATTTACATACTGAAATGCCACTTCCACGGTGATCCCTTCGTTCTCGCCGGAAAAATAGATCACATCGTGCACGGCTTCCTTGGATTTGTTCATGTCCTGAATAAAACCCACAATGCCCTGCGGTTCATGGTAGGTGACGCTCTCCGGCTCCTCCTTGCGCAGATCGGAAAATATAATGGTCAGTTTGGGGTTGAGATATGCTGTCTCATGGAGGCGGCTCTTGACCTCGTCCTCCTTGAAATAGGTTCTGTCGAATATAGTATCGTCGGGGAGAAAATTGATGGTAGTGCCGGTCTCTTTGGTCTTGCCCACCACGGGAAGCAGTCCTTTTTCCAGCTCCAGCACAGGAATCCCCTTCTCGTATTTGTCCTCATAGATGGCGCCGTCTGTCTTTACCCTGACGGTCAACCTGTTGGAAAGTGCATTTACCACGGAAGAACCCACGCCGTGCAGTCCCCCGCTGGTCTTGTAGGCGGTGTTGTCAAACTTGCCGCCGGCATGCAGCGTGGTGAATACCAGACGCTCCGCGCTGACTCCCTTTTCATGCATCCCCACGGGAATCCCTCTCCCGTTGTCCTCTATGGTGGCGGAACCGTCCGCCTCCAGCGTGACCTTGATCGTATCGCAGAAACCGGCCAGATGCTCGTCCACAGAGTTATCTACGATCTCATAGATCAGGTGATTCAGACCCTTGGTGGAGACGCTGCCGATATACATGCCGGGGCGTTTCCTGACCGCCTCTAAGCCTTCCAGCACGGTGATATTGGAAGCGTCGTAGTTACTTGAATTTGCCATGCAAAATAAAACTCCTTTTAGTTAATCAAAAATCATCAAACGGTTATATTCCTGGTACATGCAAGCGCCAGCGCGCCCGGCCCGATATGACAAGCCACGCTCAGGGAGAGACTGTCCACATAGACCTCCCCACAGCCGGAGAAATGTTCCTTGACTTCCTCTCGGAAAGTAAGCGCTGCGTCCTTATTGTAGGTGTATGCGATATGCAGACGAACGCCGGGGTCCGTCATGCCTCCGAAGCGGTTCTCGATATCGCTTCGCACCGCGTTCATCATAATGCTCTTGCCCTGGTTGGTGGTGCGCGCCTTGGCGAAAGCGTCCAGTTTCTCGCCCTGGATCTGCAGCACGGGATTGATGCGTAGCATCGTGCCGATCGCTGCGGCGGCAGGCGTGATCCGTCCGCCCTTTTTCAGATAATAGAGAGTGGTGAGCATAATATAGATGCTGCTGTTAAATTTGTCATCCTCCAAAAAGTCCTTGATCTCTTTGGCGTTCATGCCCTTTGCGACCAAAAGCCTGGCGTCTAGCACTGCCTGACGCTGGGTCACGGAGATCCGCTGGTTGTTCACCACCTGCACTTTGCCCCCGTATTCTTCGGAGAGCATGGCAGCGCTCTGGCAGGAGCCGGAAAGTCCGCTGCTCATAGGGATATGGACGATCTCATCATATTCTTGCAAAACTTTGTCCCACAAATTGGTGACCGATTCCGGAGAAGGCTGACTTGTGGCAATATCGACACCGGACTGCAGCTTTTCATAAAACTGTTCCTGGGTCAAATTGATATCCTCAAAAAAAGTCTCCCCGCCGATGGTAAAGGGCATAGGCAGCACAGAAATCCCCATTTCCGTCGCCTGAGACTGCGTGATGCCGCTGTTGCTGTCTGTGATGATCGCTACTTTTGACATGGTTTCCTCCCTATCTATGTTTTGTATCTACGTTTCTATCTTTTCTTTTCCTATTTTACTGTTATATCGTCCGAAAGTCAACACTGTTTCCCGTAGGTTTCGTGGTGTGTTCTCTGAGAAGCCTATGCTCTGCAAGGCGCAGATCAGGGTCTTTTGCAAGAAGCGCTTCCACCGCCTCCGACGCCTGTTTTAAGATTCCGGCGTCTGTGTAAATATCTCCCAGGGCAAAGGAAAACTCCCCGCTCTGACGGATGCCGAACAACTCTCCCGGCCCTCGCAGTTTCAAATCTTCCGAGGCGATAAAGAAACCGTCGTTGGACTGATTCAGGATATTCAGACGTTCCATGGTCTCTTTCTGTTCTTTGGCGCTGACGAAGATGCAGTAGCTTTGGTGCTCCCCGCGTCCCACACGACCGCGCAGCTGATGGAGCTGCGCCAGTCCGAAACGCTCCGCGTTCTCTACCATCATCACCGTGGCGTTGGGCACATTGATCCCCACCTCGATCACTGTGGTGGACACCAACACATCGATATTGCGGGCGGCAAACTCCTCCATAATCCTGTTTTTTTCGGCGGGGCGCAGCTTCCCGTGCAGATATGCCACCTGTACATCGGAAGGCAGGGCGGAACGCAGTTTTTCCGCGTAACCCACCACGTTCTCCACATCTTCCAGCTCCCCCTCCTCCACCTGGGGACAGATCACGTAGGCCTGTCTGCCGGCGGCCACCTCCTTGGCGATAAATGCATATGCCTTGGGACGGTACGCCGTTCCCACCACACAATTCTTGATCGGCAGACGGCCCACCGGCAGTTCGTCGATCACCGAGATATGCAGATCGCCGTAGAGGATGATGGCGAGGGTTCTGGGGATGGGCGTCGCGCTCATCACAAGCACATGGGGGGCCGTCCCCTTTTCGGCCAGCGTTTCCCGCTGTCTCACGCCGAAACGGTGCTGTTCATCCGTGACCACCAGAGCCAGTTTTTGATAATGCACCTTGTCCTGGAACAGCGCGTGGGTGCCGATGATCAGATTGACCTCGCCCGAGGCGATCCGCTCTGTAACTTCTTTTTTGGCCTTGGCGGTCATGGAACCCAAAAGCAGCGCCGGAGAAAAGCATAATCCATACTCTTTTACATATGTCGAGATAGTCTCAAAGTGCTGTACCGCAAGCACCTCCGTGGGAGCCATGAGCGCTCCCTGAAAACCGTTTGCCGCACACATGAGCAAAGCCAACACCGCCACAATGGTCTTGCCGGAACCTACATCCCCCTGTATCAGCCGATTCATGCACATAGGACTTCCCATGTCCTCCCGCAGCTCCTGCCATACCTTCTTCTGCGCCTTGGTCAAGGAGAAGGGAATCTGCTCCAAAAAGCGCACGGTGTCCGCAGTCTCGTACATGGGATAGTTGTTGGGCAGAGCGGCGGTCAGATCTTTGTTCTTCCGAAGCAGAAGCAGAAAGTCAAAAAACTCATCGAACACAAGCCTTCTACGCGCCTGAATCAAGGTTTCCCTGTCCGTGGGAAAATGAATCTTAGAAATCGCATCCCTATAGGGTATCAAATCATATGTCTGCGTGAGATCTTCGGGATAATACTCCGCCTCAAAATCATAGCAGGACAAGGCCTGGCGCACCGCTTTTTGAAGCGCCTGATTGGTCAGTCCCTTGGTGAGGGAATATTTGGGCTGTAAGCTGCCGGTCAGTTTTTGATAGGCGTCGAAAGCGTAGAGCTTGGGTTGTTCCATGACCTTGGCCGCCCCTCTGCTCTGCACCATACCGCGAAACAGGTAGTATCCTCCCTGCTTTAGCACTTTTTTTAAGAATGGCATGTTAAAAAAAGTCAACTGCATGGCGCCGGACTGATCTCTGACATTCACAGTCAAAATCTGGAGATTCCGCACTTTTTTGAGAGCGGGGACGTTTAATACCGTCACGTGCACCGCGCACACCTGTCCTAAAGGCGCGTCCGCTATGAGCATGGGGGCATCAAAGGTCTCGTAATCCCTGGGATAATGGGACAACAGATCTTGCACTGTGGCAATATTTAGTTTTGCAAACAGTCCCCGCGTCTTTTCTCCGACGCCCTTTAGTTCTATGATCGGCGTGTCGCAATTCATAAGGCGGCTCTCCTCGCACAATCAGATACCCCACAGTAAATAAGCTGCAGGGTATCGGAATTTCTAAGCTATTCAACTGAGATGATATAATAGTAGATGGGCTGGCCGCCATATTGCAGCTCCACATCGCAGGAATCGTATCGATCCGCGATCATCTCTCTGAGATGTTCCGCGTCCGCCTCCTTCACGTCCGAACCATAGTAAATACTGATCAGCTCGGAATCCTCATCCACCATGTTCTCCACCATCTCGCAGGCGACTGTCGTCACATCCTGACCTACAGAGAGGATGCCCTTGTCGCCGATCCCCATATAATCGTCTTTCTTGATCTCCTTGTCGTCAATGACGGTATCTCGGACCGCATAGGTCACCTGACCGGTCTTGACCGACTCGATCTCATGGATCATGGTCTCCTCGTTCTCGTCCGCGGACAACTCCGGAACAAAATTGATCACGGATGTGATGCCCTGCGGAATCGTCTTGGTGGGGATGACCAACAGCGTTTTCTCCGCCATCAGCTCTGCAGCCTGATTGGCCGCCAAGATAATGTTCTTATTGTTGGGCAGGATAAAGATCGTCTCCGCGTTGACTTTTTCCACGGCATCTAAAATATCCGCCGTGCTGGGATTCATGGTCTGTCCGCCCTCGATGATATAATCCACGCCCAAGCTCTTAAAAATCTCATTGATACCGTCTCCCACGGATACCGCGAGAAAACCGAAAGGTTTGGGCGGCTCCGAAGCGGCTGTAAGAGCCGTCTCACTTTCCTGCGCCTTAGCCTTGGCAAGCTTCTCCTGGTGCTCTAAGCGCATATTGTCGATTTTGATGTTGGAGAGCATGCCATACTTCAATGCCTTCTGGAGCGCTAATCCAGGGTCATTGGTATGTACATGCACCTTGACCACATCGTCATCTGTGACACATACAATGGAATCGCCGATGGACTCCAGATAAGCCTTGAAATCCAACTCGGTCTTGATATTGAAATTTTTCTGCAGCAGGATGATAAACTCTGTGCAGTAGCCAAAACGGATATCCGCTTCCGCCGGAGATTCCTTGGAGGCTGCCGTACTCTTGCCCATCTCGCCGGGCGCCGGCACGCTCAAGTCGATCTCCTTGCCCAGGAACGCGTCGTAGGCGCCGCACAAAACTTCCACCAAACCCTGTCCGCCGGAGTCCACCACTCCCGCCTGCTTTAATACGGGCAGCATCTCCGGTGTCTGGCTCAGCACATATTTTGCATGTTCGATGATGGTGTTTAAGAAGGTATTCATATCCTCCACACCGTCCTCGGCGAGTTCTCTCGCCTTGTCGGCCCCCGCTCTTGCCACTGTGAGGATCGTCCCCTCCTTGGGCTTCATAACCGCCTTGTACGCGGTCTCCACAGCCTTGTCAAAAGCCTCGCACAAGACGGGGATGGTGAGCACCTCCTCTGTCTTGATCCGCTTGGTCAGACCGCGGAAGAGCTGGGAGAGGATCACTCCCGAGTTGCCCCTCGCGCCCCGCAGGGAACCGCTTGAGATCGCTTTACAGATCGCCTCCATAGAGGCATCCTCGCCCAGATTCGAGACTTCCCTGGCCGCAGACATAATCGTCATAGTCATATTGGTGCCGGTATCACCGTCGGGAACGGGGAAAACGTTCAATTCATTGATCCACTCTTTTTTATTTTCCAAATTCTTTGCGCCGGCTAAGAACATCTTTGACAGCATCTTAGCGTCGATTTGTTGTAATTCCACGTACCGTGTCCTCCTTAATCAATCACTCTTACACCTTCGACAAAGATGTTGATTTTCTCTATCTCAATCCCGGTAAATTCCTCTACCTTATATTTCACGCTGTCGATCAGATTATTCGTCACGGCAATAATGCTGACTCCATATGCTACGATCACATGAAAATCGAGAAACAGGCGGTTATTCTTCCGCACCACATTGATGCCTCTTGTAATACTGTCCCTTTTTAGAAGTCTCACCAGACCGTCCCTGACATTGACACCCGCCATGCCCACAATGCCAAAACATTCGACAGCCACGCTGCCGGCATAATGGGCGATCACATCATTGTCAATGACAATGTTCCCCATATGGGTATTCATAGAAGAACCTTTCATATCCTACCTCCTTTTTATTAACGTAAAGATGACTCGAAACGCATCATCAGTCGTTTTCAGGCATATATGTTATATTTTAACAGCTTTTCCTTAAAAAGGAAACCACAAAATGAAAAAAGATAAAAAAAGAAATATTCTGCTTGCTTTTGTTTACTTTTTCTGGTAAACTTACAATGTTGTGAGCTTATATATTGAGCAATCAAGGGAAAAGTAATCTAGCGTACAATCAACGCAGATGTTGAGGAGGTGTCAAAATGGCTAAATGTGATATTTGTGGCAAGGGCATCCATTTTGGTAACAACGTAAGCCATTCCAACAGAAAAACGAAAACAACTTGGAACGCTAATATACAGCGAGTTAAGTGTAACGTGAATGGCGGTTCCAAGAGGCTGCATGTCTGCACCAGATGTCTGAGATCCGGCAAAGTGGAACGTGCATAAGTGATCTTGATTCTTATGCTGGTAAATTTGGGTAGGTATTCCTACCCTTTTTTATTCCCGCGAGCAATGAGCCAAGTGCCATGCTTGCATGAGCATTTGGCGAATGCCGCGGGGGTGTTTACTTAACATAAGGGCAGTTCGCGGAGCGTGTTGCCCGTTGCTTTCGCGAGAATCTTTTAATCGTCCCGTCTGCGCCTCTGAAATTCTTTGTTGATGATCTGGGAAAGCTCCTCGTCGCCAAAGAGGTTGTCCGGATGATAAATCTTCACCAGGTCGCGGTATCGCTTGCGCAGTCCCAGCGGATTGCTCACGCTGCGGAATAGAATGTCGCCGATGTCGCCGGCGTTTAAGTCTGCGCTGCGCTCTGTCAACAACTTCCGCTCTTCCGCAAAATGCTTTTTCTCCCGCTCCAAAGATTTGCGGTCCTCCTCCAGATGCCTGTATCCGTCCTGCAGAATAGCCATTTTCTTGTCAAAGAAAATGTTCTCCTCCTTTAAACGATTGCGCTCTAAAGTGGTGCGGCGATTTAAGATCTCCACTTCCCGTTTTTCATTCTCGATCTGCGTCTTTTCGTTCTCAATCTGTATTCTCTCGTTTTCTAAGCGCATATTTTCCTGAAAGAGCCAAAGCTTAGCAGACTTCAACTCTTCTACGCTCTCTGCGCTGATTATCTCTTCCCAATCGATCATATGATAAGTCCTCACCAGCCGTCGCAAAAGCAATTATATCCCACAAACAATAACAGAGAAGCAATGAGCAGTCCCACCAGCCTGTTGTGCACAAGAATCATAAGTATCATGCCAAGCGCAAGGAAGAACACGATCAAGCCAATCATCTTTTTCATGTCACATTCCGTCTCCACTCATATTCTCTTTATTATATGCAAAATTCCGCCGCCGATTACAGGTTATTCGGCGTTTGCAGCGCCGTTGTCAGGGAAAGCGATATCCACCACTTCCGCGTCCGACATCTCGCTGTCCTTCGATTTTGTGATCTTGTCAACGATATCAGGCACCATATCCAAGATCTTGGTGACGGTATCCTGGTTCTTGATATTGACAAGCTTGGTGTAACCATTCTTGATCACAAGCACCGCGCTGGGCGTCATCTTGCCGCCGAGTCCGCCTGCGCCGGAGGCGGATCCCTTTTGGTTGTTATTCCCTGCGCCGGCTCCCACGCCAAAGGATACATCCACCAAAGGCAGAATGATGGTGTCGCCTATCTGTGTGGGTTCGCCTACCACCGTCTTGGTGGACAATACGGCGTCCATGCCTCTTAGTAAGGAGTCCACTACTCCCTGAAATTGATTTTCCTTATCTGCCATGATCGTCTCCATTTCTGTGTATCGCTACACGATGTCGCTGCACTATTGCTGCGCTGCCCTTTGTCTCTTGATTCTGCGGAGGAATCTCCGCAGACGCTTGTCCACCAAAAGCAGAATACCCTGAATCAAGATCTGAAACGCGGTGATATGCCCCTTTGCCGAAAAAGCGCCCTCCAAAACCGCGCGTTCAAAATCGGGAACGACAGTGATATTCTTCCCTAATTGGGGGGAAAGCATACCATAAATGCCATAGAGATATCCTGTGGTGTCAGGGGAAGCGGCCCCGAAGAGGACATCTGCTTTCCACTTTCTCGGACGGATGCTCTTTAAAACCTTTCCTATCCGAATACAAGCGTGACCAAACAGCTCCCTCGTATTCTCCTCTGTGAGCAGTCTGCTGTAAAAGGTTATATTTTTCCAAATATGTCTTATTCTATCACATATCTTTTTGATTGTGTACTTTATATTTTCATATTTTGCAGAAATTCTCTCAAAAAGTTTTGAGATGCCTGCAAGAGAGGGTTCCTGCTCAGGTGACGGCGCGGTTTCCTGTTCCGGCGGGGATGGAATATCTTGCCCTTGTGACTGCACGGCCACTTGTTCTGAAAGGGAGGCACTCTCCCGCTCAGATGGCGATGCGGCTGTCTGTTCTGAAGGGGATGGAATATCTTGTCCTTGTGACGGCACCTTCACTTGTTCGGCTGACAGCACAGTTTCCTGCTGGGGTAAGGAAGAACTCTCTTTTGGGGAGTCCTTTTTATCTTTCCCAAGTTTTAAGCGAAAACAGAGGATCTTGATGACAAGCTCCCCCGGCTTTGGGTAGACATATTGCACCCGAAGCAGACCAAACAACCAACTGACGCGGGCGGAAAACGTCATCTGCTCCTCATTTTTTAACCCTTTCAGTCTGTAGCTGATCGGAAAAAAAAGGACTAAGAGCAAGAGGACAAGCGCCGTGCACAGCAAAATCAGCAATACAATGCCCAATATGGAAAGTATATTCAGGAATATGTCTAACATAATAAATACTCCTTCAGGGCACAGTCGCCTCTCTCCCGCAGACATTCCTTAACGATCTGCTCCACCAGCTCCACCGCTTCCCCATAATCAGACGCGATCCCAACCACATACACCTCATAATCTTCATAATAATGCTGCGCCATCAGACGGGCGTCAAATATCTCCAGTTGATCAGACGGATTGTGGGCGGCGGCGATCAGAAAGACATTTGCTGCCAATGGTCTGGTGCGGAGCTTCTTTTTTATTTTATCCAGTTTTTTCTCTGAGATGCTCTCTCCCAGATATAATCCAGGGTAATATGTAAGCTTCCTGTCTCTGCCCATGCTTTTACGCCCCTTGACTTTTTGTCTGCTTATTCCCGCGAGGGTTATGACTTGTGTAGATGAACCGATTATATCATGGCTGTTAAAATATTTCAATGATACTTCTTTGCTCATTGTCCCTCCTTTTGGGCACGAAAAAGGCGCATGATTTACATTTACTGTTTCCATGCGCCTTTACGCTGTTATTTATGCTAACTGCATTATTTCAGCTTCAAGTTCTTTCGCATCTTCCAATGTCAATTTAGGGAAAAAGTTTGGTATTTCTTCTACTTTAATTCTTCCATTTTTTAGCATTATCATTGCATTTTCCCTGGCTTCATCATGTCTTTCACTTTTAACATAATTTTTAATAATCTGTTCATCATCAAGTAAACTCATCATAATCGTCACAACCTCCTTTTCCCTCTGCGCCAAATATTCCCTCAGCACATTCCTGTCCTTACATATGTGGATCGTTTCCATGACCGCCTGTTGCTTCATCCCATATTTTTTTGTCTGTTCGTTAAAAACTTTACAGAAAAGTATCCGTGTTTACAATAAAATTCGCATTAAATTCCTCCTGCTGTGGTTTTACGGATAAAACAGCCGATCCATAAGATTCATCAGCTCCACGGCCTCATGGTCATAGCCGGAGTCGCCGTCATAGAGATAGAAAGTGTCATCCACCGCAAATCCGTCCTTGTAGGGCGTCACCATGTGGATAAGTTCCCCTTCCGCGTCATACAGAGACATGGTATAGCTGTATCCCACGCGGGTATTGGGTTTTGTCTCCGCGTCAAAATGTAACTGCTCATACAATGACAGCAAATCCTGAAAAGCATAGCTGGAATCGATTATGCTGTAAGAGAGTTTCTCCCCATTGTTGCCGTTTGTGACCACGATGTCCGTCACCTGTGAGCTGTCGATTGGAGTCTGATTTTCTTCGGCAAAACTGCCCCGAAAACCCATCCCCAATATATGGATCCGACCCTCCCTGTCGTAATTAAAACAGATGTCCACGGTTCCGATCAGATCCCAGGAGCCGCCGGGGCCAAGCAGACCGTGGGCCGCCACCAGACAATTCCGTCCTTCATAGCTTCCGCTTCGAATATCCCAAATACCCCATGCCGCAACGCCGCCGAAGTCCTCTCCCGCCGTGTGGTTTCCCTCCAGCACCTCCACATAGATGGCAGTATCCAAGTCGCTTCCCTGAAATTCTTCTATCAGGTCTTTATAATAGGCCTCAAAATTGTACACGATCTGCTGATCTGTCCCCTCGCAGGAAATCACCATGGTATTGTCCTCTTCCCCGTATTTACAGGAAATGGGGAAGGAATTGTCCAACATATCTTCCTTTTGGAACATCTCCAACGCACGCCAGCCGTCAGCATCCTGCTTTAGTACCGCATATTCAACCAGAGGCGCGGAATTGACGTAAGGATTGAACGTAAAAAATATTTCCTTCTCCCCGTCCTCGTCCAGATCGAGATATTCCGCGGTTCCGGGACCCATCATCAGCGGATCGTCATACTCATAAATGGATTCTCCGTTAAAATAGAAGCTCAAATGCCCGTTAAAAATAGAGGGATCCTCTTTTTGAGAGATCAACAGATACTCGTTCTCCCCGTTCCCATCCAAGTCTCCCATGTCATATCTTTGAGCGGAAGATTCCGCCTGTTCCGCTTCCTCTGCGGACAGCGCGTCTGCCTCCTCATTTGCTACTGTCGCGGGCAGCGCACTCATCTCCGCATTGTCCGTCGTCGGCAGCAAATTGATGTCCCCTCCGTCTTGCGCCGCGTCGGCGATCCGCAGCTCCACATTTCTCACCGAGACATACACATCCTTGTCCTCGCCTGTCGAGTTCTGCACATTCACGCCGATCCGATACCAGCTCCCTCTCTCCACTTCCAATTTGACAGGCCATCCCGGCGTGATATAAGTGGGCGTATAGACTTCTGTCCCTTCTCCTTCTGTCAGAAGCAGAACGATCTCCGTGTCGCCCAGACCTTCCCCCGCATACAGCGTGATCGTCCCGCCCTTCGGGCAGATTTCCTCATCCGAATAGGAAAAAGAATCCGTACAGCCGGCCGGTATCGTCACTCTGACCTGATATTCCCTAAGCGGATTGGTCAAAAAGCAGACTCCCACGATCACACAGGCCGCGATTCCGGCGAACAGAATCCAAAAAGCCGCTTTTTTATAGTTGAGTACCGATTGAATCCGTTCTTTGACGCTCACTTCCCCAAAAGCCAGAGGACAGGCCAGAACGATCCTCCCCTGTCTGCTGCAGGAAAGCAGCGCCTTTGCGTATTCTTTTTTCTCGTTTAAGGTCATATCCCGAATCACCTTTTCATCGCAGGCAAATTCGATATCTTTACAGAGAAAAATATACGCGATCCAACAGAGCGGGTGAAACCAATAAACCGCTAAAAGCAGATAACCCAAAACCTTCCACCAATGATCTTTTCGCTTTAAATGCGCCTGCTCATGGGCGATCACATAATCCGCCCGCTCCATGTCCATGCCGGAGGGCAGATAGATGCAGGGGTTGACCAGTCCCAGGATAAAGGGGGAAACCACCGCGTCACACAGGTAAATATTGCCCTCTCGGCGCACAGCCTCCCGCACCATAAGATGAACCTTAAAGCGGCTTAAAACCGCGTACATTAACAATAAGATCGCCCCGCAGCACCACACGATTCCCGCGATATCGCTATATATCTGTAAAGGCGACGCACTGTATGCTTCCTCATAGGCAAAAGCTTCGCTCAGAAGCGGATTCACCCTCTCGACAATCACAGGCATCCGGCTGTCTATGCTTGGCACGTAATTGCTGACGCCTCCCTCCACCGTCACATGGGACTGCACAGTCTCCGCACTCGGCACCAGACTGAAAACACTCTCAAACGAGAACGGGCAGGCCAGCCGAACCGCCACAATCCCCCACAGCAGACAATGCAGCCATCTCGGCGCTTTCCGCAACAATAACCGCAGCGCAAGCACCGCCAGTATCAGCCAGCCGGCCGCTATACTCATGTTCAAAAGTTTCAAAAAAATATCGCCCATCATAGTTCCCTCTCATTCCGCCTGATCGATCATTCTGTGAATGGCCTCCGCCTCCTCGGCAGTCAGCTTGTTCCCCTGCGTAAATGCCGCGATAAAGGCCGGAAGAGACCCCGCAAACGTATCCTCCACATATTTCCTGCTCTGCAGGGAATAAAATTCATCGCGGGAAAGCAGGGAAGTCACCGTCCCGTTTATATTTTGGAACAACCCCTTGTCTATCAGCCGCCGCAGGACGTTGTGCGCCGTGGTTCGCTTCCAGTTAAACTCCACGGCTGTCATCTTCACAAGCTCCGACGTGCTGACCGGCTCATGCTCCCAAATCATGTCCGCATACCTGGCCTCAATAACGCCTAATTGAATTACCGCCATATTTTCCTCCCGTTCTGCAATAAGTCGTATATTGCCCCACAATTTACAATCATTTACCGTCCGGCTGCAAAAATGTTCTGAGCAGCGCAGACCGCAACATGTGGTCTTATATACAGACTACACCTTGCGGTCTGTGCTGTCAATAGGAAATTTATATTGACTTTTTTTTACAATATTTTATACTTAATACATAGGAGTAAAGGAGGTATGGCTCTTGAAAGTAATCGCATGCGCAGAAATCGCACCTGGAATGGTGCTCGGTAAGGCAGTAGAATCAGAAGGGAATCAGCTCTATCCAGCGGGCACCACCATCGATTCTGTCGTGATCGAGCAGTTAGCAAAATATGACATCGCGCAGGTCATGGTCAAAGATGAGGCTGATCTTCGATTTAATGAAAGATTCCAGGATTTTGAGCAGAAGTACACCGACTGTCTGAACCGCTGCAAGGGAGCTATGCTGAGTTTTTTGGGCACCAAACAGAGAATCCAGGACAATGTGCTGTTACAGATTTATGATGACGCCTATGAGAAAATCTCCACCGGTTCGGAGTTGTTGAATTTCCTTTATCACATGATGCCGGGCGAGGACGAGCTGACCTATGTACAATGTCTCAACTCCGCCCTGTTGGCGGGGACTTTCGCCGACTGGCTCTCCATGAGCGAGGAGGACAAAAAGATTTTGATCCTCTGCGGCTTCTATTACGACATCGGCAAGTGGACGCTCCCCTACGACATCCTGTGGAAGCCCGGAAAGCTCACCGACGAGGAATTTAAGATGGTCAAGACCCATCCCGTCATAGGCTACAATCTGGTGCGCTATCTGGATCTCAACGAGCATGTGAAAAATGCGATCATTATGCACCATGAGAAATTTGACGGAAGCGGCTACCCCTACCACATGAAAGGAAGCAACATTGACATATTCGCCCGTTATATCGCCATTATCGATACTTATATCGCCATGGCGTCCGCCAGAACTTACCGTGACGCGTTCACGCCCCTGCAGATTCTCGGCAATTTTGAGAAAAATATGGCGCAATACGATATAGAGCTGCTCATGCCCCTGATGAAGCGGATCGCGGACGCGCAGACCGGCAACGCGGTACAGTTGAGCGACGGCTCCATATGGGAGGTACTGATCATCAACCAAAACAAAACTTCCCGTCCGGTTCTGCGGAACGACAAAGATCAGATTCTGGATCTGGCCAAACGTTCTGATCTGGAGATCGTAAAGAATGTACAATAGTCAAACCAAAATAGAAATAGCTGAGAAAGCCTTTTTACAGGTACTTTCTCAGCTATCTTTTTTTGGATGTCCCCACAGATGTCTTTTCTTTAAGTCCGTATATTGGCTGTAAGCCTGCTCTAAGATCTGCTTTTCATTGGCAAATTTCAACAGATGGTACGCTTCATGGTATTTATAAAAGCCGGAGTCCACAAAAAGCTCCGCTTTCTGCGGCTTGCTGTAATAACTTTCCGCCATCATCAGATACCAGTGAACCTCTTTTTCCACCGTGTCCTCCGGCACATTGAAGGAATACTGACATTTGCCGATATACTTGATGATCGTCGCCTTGGCGCCCGTCTCCTCCAGCACTTCGCGAAGCGCGGTATCCTTGTAATCCTCTCCCGCTTCCACGGTTCCTTTCGGAAGCACCCAGCCGTCATGCTTATTTCTGTCATTTTTGTATAACAGCAGGATTTTCCCCCGAAAGATCACGACCCCGCCGCAGCTAACCGCCTCTATCATATTTTCCTCCATGACCTGTATTGACCCGCATACAACAGTTCCGCTTTTTCAGGCTTATCAGTCCGACTCGCTCTAACAGAGTTAATTGTAAATGTCAGTTTTTTGCCGGATGCTGTAATCCGAATTGTGCGGATGATATCTTCCAAAAGCAGACGCCAGTGAGCCGTCGGTACTTAGCGGCTGTCTTTTAGCCGCTTATGTACCGCTACGAGCGAGGTGCAGCGAAAGCGTGTCTGCGTTGGAAGATACCATCCGCACAATGACACTCGCTGCCCTCCGCACAATGACACTCGCACACTCGCTCCGCCCTCAACCTAAAACGCCCTCTTTATGGCTGATGATCTGTTGCCGCCGGCTGCTCTGCAAAATACGCGTCAAACAACCTCTTTGCGATAGGCACCGCATAATCCCCCCCTGAACCGGCGCCCTCTATAATAATCGTGACGCACACCTGCGGATCCTCCGCCGGTGCAAAACCGGTGAACCATGCGTGACTGTCTCCCTTGGTATCATTATATTCAGCGGAGCCGGTTTTACCCGCCGCCGTGTAATTTAATCCCTTTAATTTGCTGGCGGTGCCCTGCTGTACGACGGAGATCATCAATTCTTTCAGCATGGCCGCCTCATCTTCGCTCATAAGCCTCCCGTAACTGCTCGCGCGGAAGCTTTTGATCACGCTTCCCGCGTCGTTTTCCACATGATCCACAACGTAAGGGGTCATCAGAATCCCGTCGTTTGCGATCGCGCTGGTGATCATATTCAGATGGATGGGCGTGATCTGCGTCCGTCCCTGGCCGATGGAAGTCTGCATCATCGCGTCCGTGTCCAATTCTTCCAAATTCTGAACCGCGCTTTTGGCGTAGTTGAGCGTCAGCGGAAGCTCTCTGTTAAACAAAAGATCCTCCAACGTCTCCTCAAATGCGGAGCGTTCCAGTCCCATGCCGATTTTGGCAAAGGAGGAATTGCAGGACTTGGCGAAAGAGGTGGTAAAATTCACCGCTCCATGATTCGCCCCGTGATAACAGTTGATCCGGCTCCCATCCATGTCGAAATGCCCGTTGCATTGAAACGAATAGGCTTGGTAATGATCCGGATTTTCGCGGTAATATTCCAACGCCGTGAGGATCTTAAAGGTGGATCCCGGCGGATAAAGTCCCTGCGTGGCGCGGTTTAACAGCACAGAACTGTCGCTGCTCTCGATCAGACTGTCCCAGATCTCATCGATCTCGTTGGGGTCGAAGTCAGGGTGGGATACCATGGCTAAGATTCGGCCGGTGGACACCTCCGTGACTATGATTGCGCCCTTATAGACGCTCAACTGCTCATCTGCGATCTGCTGAATCTGTACATCCAAGGTGGTGTACACATTGTCCCCGGGATTCTTGATTCCTGCCATATCGTTTGCCACCTTATTGCTCAGAGAAGTGTTGGTGTTGATCAGATAGTAATTGGCCAAAGCCTCCACTCCCATCCTGCCCTGGGTGGAATAGCCTACGATATGGGAAAAAAGCGCTCCGTAGGGGTACACTCTCTTTTCAACCTGCTCCTCGTCCAGCACGGTTTCCGCCAGTACCTCTCCATCCCGCGAGAAAATGCTGCCGCGGTAATTTTGAGAGAGAAGGATCTGCTGGCGGGAATTATAGCTGTTGTTGATCATCTCCTGCTCGCTGGTCGCCACAAAATGCCCCAGATAGGCGATCATTGCTAAAAACAGCGCCACAAACGCAACGGCGGTTCCCATGATCTCCCGCTTGTTTCCGCGCCTCTTTTTGGCGGAAATGCCCTTTACCCCTTGTTTGACGGCAGATTTCTCTTTCAGACGAGGCTCTTTGCGCGCGGTGTCCCTGGAACGTGTGTTATCATGTTTTTTGGGGTAACTTCTTTTTTGCGTTCTGTCCATTTTCTTTCGATCCATTTTTCCTCCGTCCGCCGTTTGGGGCCGACTTTTGCTTCCCTTCCACTTGCTGCAGCCTGATGTAGATACCCTGTATGATGAAAAACATGATCATCGTGGTCATACAGGAGCTTCCTCCATAGCTGATAAACGGCAGCGTCACGCCGGTCAGGGGGATGAACTTGATCCCGCCACCGATCGTCAGGAAAATCTGAAAAATATACATCACGCCGATTCCGTACACGATCATCTGATAAAAACGGTCGTGAATCCGGATGGCGATATCCATGATCATCAAAAAGTTGCTGATACAGATCAAGATCAGGCAGATGCCGAATAAAACGCCCAACTCCTCACAGATGGCGGAAAAAATGGCATCCACGTACACAAAGGGGATCTTTTTGGGGTCGCCTTTTAAAAGGCCCATGCCAAACCAGCTTCCGCTGCCCACCGCAAACAGAGATTGGGTGATCTGATACCCCTGATCGTCGATATATGTCCAGGGATCCCGCCATGCCAACACGCGGGTGCGCACATGGCCAAACAGCCGGTATGCCACGACTGCCGCCGCACAGCCGCCGGCCACCCCCGCAAGCAGGTACAGATAGTTTTTGCTGGCGATAAACACCACCAGTACAAATCCGACAAAGAAGATCAGCGCACTCCCCAGATCCTTGGAGGCCACCAACAGGATCACATGGACGCCCGCCAGTACCGCCGTCAGCGCGATCCTGAGAAAGGACACATCCTCCCACAGGGCCGCGGCCAAAAAGAACAGATAGATGATCTTCACAAATTCTGAGGGCTGAAAGGTGAGACCCGCTATGGTAAAGGAAATTTTGGAGCCATGAGTCGCCTCCCCCAGAATCAACACTGTGCTGAGCAGCAAAATACCTACCGCCGGATACACCCATGTGAGCTTTTTTAAAAAATGCACCGTGTTCAGCAGATAAGGTATCGCCAGGGATAAAATCAGCGACACCAGCACGATCACATACTGTCTGATGGCATTTTTGAAGGACAGTCTGGAAATGACGCACAATCCTACCCCCAACAACATACACATATTGTTGAGCAGAAGCTTGTTGACCTTGTCATAAATCATGGTCACGATCATAACCGCCGCCAGCAGGAAAACCTGCACAAAACCAAAGAAAAACAAATACTGGATATCCTTGCTGACCAAAGCCATGTGCAAAAAGCAAGTGATCTGCACCAGGACGATCAACACATTTTGCACAATATAAATGGCATGCCTTCTGTTTTCCTCCCGATACCGGAACACATAAAAACTGGTGAACGTATAGCACGCCATAAACAAAGCGATAAAATATTTGGATAATTCAACGATATATTCCTTCATTCTCTCGCACCTTCTTTGCTACTCAACCCCTCGCCTCTCATGCCCTGTGGTGTAATCGAAAAAGGGAGGTCTCTCACTGGAGGAACCGATCGCCTGCAGTCCCACAAAATATTTCAGGATGCTTTCACTTTCCCGCGCATCCTCCACCGTGAGATTGATGCGGCAATCCGCCTTTTGCTCCCATTTGGCAAGTTCTCTGTGCAGGGACAGGGGTACGCTGTTGTATATGATATTCATGCAATGGGCACAATTTAGCTCCACCGGAAACTTTTTCTGATAACGGTCTGTGAGCCACACGGGGGATACCACTCTTCCTCCGCGGCAGCCGGAAGTGGTGTTGACCACACAGTTGGCGGCGATCATCATGGGAATACGTCCATAGACCACCTTCTCGCAGGGAATCGGGCCGTCTGTGAGACATTTTTGCTCTGGTCCTTTCAGTTCAAAGGGAAGGCAGAAGCCATCCAGCGTTCCCTCCCATACCTCTAAGGTCTTGCGGTTCCAGACATACAATCCGGCGTCCCCATAGCATTTTAACCTTGTGGCCGCCTTTTTGGCAGGTTCCGCCCTTTTCGCAGAGTCCGCTTTTCCCGCTCTATCGGCTTTTAATCGTTCAAACCATCCGATTCCGTCCAGAGAACGAACCAGAACGCCCGCGAATACCGCCGGTGATCTGTCGAACAACTGCCCGATCTGATGCAAATAGGCATCGTCCTTTGCCCGAATGACATAAGGCAGGGTTATGATCACTTCGCTCTGTCCGGCCAACAGCCTGCACGCTTCGTAATTGTTTTCAATCTCTTTGAAATCGACGCCTGCTTCGCCGCACAACAAATCTCCGTCTATGTAAACGCGCCCCCAGGGGGAGTTCTCTGACTGAGCGCTTATCTTGAGCGCCGCTTGAAGCTGTGCCGCCGTGCGCACAGACAAATTCAGGCGGCGAGCGTTTTTGGAACGGACAAAAAGGAGTTCCCTGGCAGCCGAACAAGCCACTTTCGCCTCCTGCGCCCTCGGCCTTTTAAGCGGCAGGGAATATCCCTCGATCAGCGCATTTTCCAGCGCTTCCGCCGCTCTGCGGCGCAACTCATTGATAGATTTCAAGGAATAAAAAGCGTCCGGACTCACGGTGAGATCATCCGTCTGCGCCGCCGTAAAGACGCCGTCCCCCAACTTCCCGAGCTGCTTTTTGAGATTCTCCTTTGTGATTGGACGCTTGTCTGCGGCCTGCACCGTCTCGCCCGATACGGTCACGCTGCGCCCGTCCGCGGAAAAGGTCACTTCGGCCGGATATCCGGTCTGAAAGGAGGCGCTGATCCGAACGGGGATACGGGGTTTTTGCTGCAGATAATCCTGTCTGATCCGCTCTAACAGCGATTCATCGCTGTTGCCGTAAGAAGGGTTCTCCAAAGTCACCATATCTTTGCCGTGGTATTTATCGTAATAACCGTCCTGCCTCTCGCTGCGGATGTACAGACTGGAGAGGGCGCGCAGATCCGCCTCCTCCACTTTCAGGGGAACGCTTCTGTTCTCGTAATAGCGGTCAATATATTTGCGGTAAATGGCGGTCACACCGGCGGCGTACTCCGGTTTTTTCATGCGCCCCTCGATCTTGAAGGAATCGATCCCAGCCTCGATCAACTCCGGTATGCGCTCAATGGTACACATATCTTTTAAACTTAAGGGATGACATGCGCCCGCTTTTGCGCCACATCCTTCCACCGTGTAAGGAAGCCTGCAAGGTTGGGCGCATCTGCCCCGATTGCCGCTGCGTCCGCCCAAGATGCTGCTGAAAAGGCATTGCCCGGAATAACTGTAACACATGGCTCCATGGATAAAACACTCGATCGCAAGTCCTGTCCGCTCTTTTATGCGGATCAGCTCCCGCAGGCTCAACTCTCTGGACGGCACGATCCGACAGACCCCCATCTTTTTCAAAAGCGCCGCGCCGTATTCACCGCACAAAGTCATCTGCGTGCTCCCGTGGATCTCCAGATCGGGAAAGCAGGCCCTTACAGCCGCCAAGACGCCGATATCCTGCACGATGACGCCGTCCAGACCGGCCTCGTAAACCGGCAGCAGATAGGGATAGAGATCGGCAAATTCACACTCTTTGATCAAAGTGTTGACGGTGAGATAGACCTTTCTGCCCCAGAGATGCGCATAGCGGATACACGCCGTCAATTCCTCTGATGTGAAGTTGTCCGCGTAAGCTCTGGCTCCAAATCGGCTTCCGCCCAGATAGACGGCATCCGCGCCCGCATGGATCGCTCCCAGAAAGCCTTCTCTGTTGCCCGCGGGAGCCAAAAGCTCCACACCAGGCCTCTGTCCCCTGTCAGCCTTCAAACGCCGCTCTCCTTCCCTCATCCTCGTCTCGTGAAAAAGCTGCCCAGACGGACAGCTTATTTCTGTTTCCCTTTCAATTCTGCCTCTAAATTTGCGATCTTTTTGGCGTTATCATCCGCCGTCTGCTTCAAAGCGTCGGCTTCTTTTTGCAGTTGATCGACCTCCTGCTTCAGAGAATCGATCTCGGACGCCGACTCCTTGGATTGCTTTTCGGCGGTCTCCAATTTGATCTGTGCGGAGATCAACTCATGCTTTAAGTCGTACATTTCCTTCTCTTTCGCCTGAAGCTCCTCCTCCAGGCGGGCCACCTGCGTCCTCGCCTTGAAAAAGTCATCGGCAATATTTAACTGCATCAATACGCTCTGTGTATCCAAAGGCTGCCTTTTGAAGCTTTCGACTTTGTTGTACTCATTCGCCTTGTTGTTGATATAGGAGGCCACCTTTTGCAGATACTCCTCACTCTCATAGCCGCTCAAAGTAAACACTTTGCCGCCGATGATCACTTCTGTGTCTATTTTTGATGACATAACCGTACCTCTTGATCGTGCTTGTCCACACAATATCTATTAACCGTTTCACAAAGTAACACCAAATCTATTATATATCAGAATATAACGGCCTGCAAGGCTTTTGTGTGAAAACTGCGGAATACGCGCCTGATTTTTGGCAATTTTTGCAATTTTTCCTGCAAAATGGGGACAAGCGACAATCGCATTGCAACATTTCCATCATTTTTGGGTCTTTTTCTCACAGACAACCGATCCCTAAATGTCGATATGCAAAATCCATGACCACCCTGCCCCTCGGCGTGCGGTTGATGAAACCGTTTTGAATCAGATAAGGCTCGTAGACATCCTCTATGGTGCCCGCGTCCTCCCCGATGGCGGCGGCGAGCGTATCCAACCCCACAGGGCCGCCGTTAAACTTGTCGATCATGGTCAGCAAAAGATTCCTGTCAATGTGGTCTAAGCCCATTTTGTCCACATCCATCAAATCTAACGCCGTCGAGGCAACCTCCTCCGTGATCACTCCATCGTATTTTACCTGAGCAAAATCGCGCACTCTCTTTAAAATACGGTTTGCCAGCCTGGGAGTCCCTCTGCTTCTTCTGGCCATCTCCTTAGCCCCCGCAGGCTCGATCTCCACACGTAAGATCTTCGCGGAGTGCATGATAATCTGCTGCAATTCCTCCACGGTGTAAAATTCCAGATGATGAATCATGCCAAAGCGATCCCGCAGAGGAGCCGTCAAAAGTCCCGCTCTGGTGGTGGCTCCCACCAAAGTGAATTTGGGCAGATCAAGCCGCACCGAGCGGGCGGAGCTGCCCTTTCCGATCAGAATATCGATACAATAATCCTCCATGGCGGGGTAGAGAACCTCCTCCACCTGACGGTTCAGCCGATGAATCTCGTCCACAAAGAGCAGATCGCCCTCCTCCAAATTGTTCAATATGGCGGCCATCTCCCCCGGCTTCTCGATGGCGGGACCGCTGGTGACTTTCAGATGTACGTTCATCTCGTTGGCAATGATGCCCGCAAGGGTCGTCTTGCCCAGTCCCGGCGGCCCATAAAAGAGCACATGATCCAACGCATCCCCGCGCTGCTTCGCCGCCTCAATATAAATTTTCAGATTCTCCTTGATCTTGGCTTGTCCAATGTAATCAGTAAGCTTTTGCGGGCGCAGAGACCCCTCGAGCTTGGAATCCTCTTCGGTTAGATTGGTTTCTATTGTCCTGGGGGGCATACTCTCACTCTCTCCCTCTCTCTAACATTTTGCGTGAGCGGCTTTTCGGTGCCTGTTTTATGCTTTTTGCATGAGTGGTTTTCAGCGTCTGTTTTACGCTTTTTTTAAGTCCTTTTGCGCATTTTATGATTATCTCAGAACATTTTCTTCAACGCCGCTTTTAGGATCGCGCCGGAGTCCATTGCATCCGCGCCCTCCACGGCATTGACGGCCTGCAGGCTCTCCGTCTGTCCATAGCCGAGGGATACTAAAGCGGCCACCGCCTCCTGTTTCTCGGGTGTGTCCGCGACAAAGGGATTGCCCTCCGCGGTGGCGGCGATCTCGCGGTTGATCAACTCGTCATCAATCTTGATCCGATCCTTTAAGTCTAAGATCAATCGCTCCGCAGTACGCTTCCCGATCCCCGGCGCGCTGGAGATCGCCTTGATATCTCCCGACATAATAGCAAACCGCAGAGAATCCGCATCCATCACAGACAAGATGGCAAGCGCGCCCTTGGGGCCGATCCCGTTGACAGTGATCAGCTTCTTAAAAATATCCAAATCCGCCCGCGTCAAAAAACCGTACAACCAAAAGGCGTCCTCCCTGACGCTCGTGTAGGTGTAGAGCTTCACCCTCTCCCCGATCCCCGGCAGCTTCGCCGCCGTGCCGGAGGAAATCTTCACATTGTAACCCACGCCGCCCACGTCTATCACTACATTGTCGATTGCGAGATCATCTATGGTTCCGTTTACAAAAGCTATCATATTGGTCTGCCTTTCTGAAAGTAACAAAATAGGGGGTTATAATCCATATTTTGTCCTGATTTCTGTGAGTGCCTGACCCATCTCCTGACAACTTCCCTCTGCAACCTGAAGTCTGGAAACCTCCAAATCTTTATAGATTTCGTCACGACTCTTGGGTGGTAATGGACTCTCCAAAGTGCTCATCCTAATCCTCCTATCTCATTTATCATTTGATAAATGCCCTGAACATGATGCCTTAACTGACCCTCGTGGAAATAAAACCATTATATCACGGCCGAACATATGTTTCAACTTCTTTTTAACGAGCGGATCAAAAGGCGCAATAACACATTGGAGACCACCGCGATCAAAAGAAGATCCGACACTACAAACATCGTGTCCATGTCGTTCTGTTCCGTTTCTGTGGTAATCTCTCCGCTTTGAGGAAGCGCAGTATTTCCGGAACCTGTAGTATTTCCAGAACCCGTGGAAGCTCTTACCAAGGTAACCTTAACAATCCATTCGTTTCCGCAGTTGTAATTGTAGTGGATGTTATCCCCTGTAATGTTAGTGAACATTCCCGTGGAAGTGTCATAATCCGCTCCATCTACATAATATACCATTCCCTTGTCAAAACCGGAGATAGTGGTAGCATCAAAGGTGGAATAGGCAGGAATGATATAGGAATTATTATCCGCAGAGAAGGTGCTTAAATTTGGATTTCCGGTCACATCAAGGTACGTAAGGTGGCAGTTATTGCAAACTAAAGTCCGTAAGTAGTTATTTCGACTTACCTCCAATTCACTGATTGACGTGTAGGAACAATCCAACTCCTGTAACGCAGTATTGTTACTTACATTCAATTCGCTGATTGGTGTATTGTTACAATCCAAAGTTTGCAGTGCGATAAAGTTTTCTATTCCTTGCAAAGAAGTAACCTGTAAGCTAGAGACATCTATTTCCTTTACCGCCGCAATCTCCGCATCAGACAAATACCCATTCTTATCACTGTCAAAATTGGATATCACATACGTTCTGAAAGTATCATCAGGGAAATTCTCGCTGTTGATCGCTACTCCTTCAGGAAGCACTAATTCTCCATCCAGTTTCAGGGTAAAAGTTCCGCTTTTTCTATTCCCGCAGTCATAAGTGTAACTGATATCTCCGGTAATGTTGGTAAAGATTCCCGTGGAAGTATCGTAATCGGCCCCTGTCACATTAGATACCTTTGACGGGACAAAACCTGAGATGGTGGTCGCGTCAAAGGTGGAACCAGCAGGAATGGTATAGTGATTGTTAGTCACAGAAAAGGCTTCCAGCTTTTGATTTCCAGCCACATCAATATACGCAAGATTGCAATTCTCACAGAATAATTGCTGTAAATCGGTATGCTGACTTACATCCAATTCACTGATTTGCGTGGAGGAACAAGCCAAATGCTGCAACGCAGTATTGTTGCTTACATCCAATTCACTGATTTGCGTGTCGGAACAAGCCAAACGCTGCAACGCAGTATTGTTGCTTACATCCAATTCGCTGATTTGCGTGGAGGAACAACCCAAACCCTGCAACGCGGTATTGTTACTTACATCCAATTTACTAATATTTGTGGAGCCACAATGCAACTCCCGCAATGCGGTATTCCTACTTACATCTAATTCGCTGATTGACGTGGAGGAACACTGAAGCGCATGCAACGCAGTATTGTTACTTACATCCAATTCGTTGATTTGTGTGTCGGAACAATTCAAATCCTGCAACGCAGTATTGTTACTCACATCCAATTCGTTGATTTTCATGCCGTAACAATACAAATCCTGCAACGCGATATTGTTACTTACATCCAATTCGCTGATTTGCGTGAAACGACAATCCAAAGTCTCCAACGCAATATTGTTATTTACATCCAATTCGCTGATTTGCGTAGAGTAACAATATAAATATTGCAATGTGGTAAATATTTCTATCCCTTGCAAAGAAGTAACCTGTGAGTTAGAGACATTAATTTTCTTTACTGCCGCAATCTCCGCCTCAGACAAATGCCCATTCTCATCACTATCAAAATTTGATGCCACATACTCTCTGAAAATAGTATCAGGGAAATTCTCGCTATTGATCGCTACTCCCTCAGGAAGCACTAATTCTCCATCCAGTTTCAGGGTAAAAGTTCCGCTCTTTCCATTCCCGCAGTCATAAGTGTAACTGATATCTCTGGTAATGTTAGTAAATATTCCTGTGGAAGCATTGTAATCGGCCCCTTTTACATCAGATACCTTTGATGGGTCAAAACCTGAGATGGTGGTGATGTCAAAGGTGGCGTCGGCAGGGATGGTATAGGAATTGTTCTTTGCAGAAAAGGTACTTAAATTTGGATTGCCAGTCACATCAATGTATGCAAGTTGACAGTTGTCGCAATCCAACTCCTGCAATGCGGTATTTTTACTTATATCCAATTTGCTGATTGGCGTGTTGTTGCAAGACAACCCCTGCAACGCGGTATTCTTACTTACATCCAATTCGCTGATTAGCGTGTTGTCGCAAGCCAAACACCACAATACGATATTCTGACTTATGTCTAGTTTGCTGATTTGTGTGTTGTAACAAGCCAAAATTTCCAATGCAGTAAATTGTTCTATTCCCTGCAAAGAAGTAACCTGCGGACTGGTGACATCAATTATGGTCACTGCCGCAATCTCTGCCTCAGACAAATACCCATTCTTATCACTGTCAAAATTTGATGTCACATACGTTCTGAAAGTATCATCAGGGAAATTCTCACTGTTGATCTTTACTCCCTCAGGAACCGCCAATTCCCCATCCAGTTTCAGGGTAAAAGTCCCACTCTTTCCATTCCCGCAATCATAGATGTAACTGATATCTCCGGTAATATTGGTAAAGATTCCCGTGGACGCGTCGTAATCCGCTCCTGTTACATTTGATACCTTTGACTTGTCAAAACCTGAGATGGTGGCCGTCGCGTCAAAGGTGGAACCAGCAGGGATGGTATAGGAATTGTTATCCGCAGAGAAGGCGCTTAAACTTGGATTTCTAGTCACATCAATGTATGCAAGTTGGCAGTTGCGGCAATCCAACTCCTGCAATGCGGTATTTTTACTCACATTCAATTCGCTAATTGACGTGTTGTAACAATGTAAAGTCTGCAACAAGGTATTCTTACTTACATCTAATTCGCTAATTTGCGTACCGGAACAATTCAACTCCCGCAATGCGGTATTTTTACTTATATCCAATTTGCGAATTGGCGTACAGAGACAATTTAAAACCTGCAACGAAGTATTGTGGCTTACATCCAATTCACTAATTGACGTCCATTCACAATATAAATTCTGCAACGAGGTATTGCGACTCACATCCAATTTGCTGATTGATGTATTGTAACAATCCAAAGCCTGCAAAGCAGTATTGTGACTTACATCCAATTCGCTGATTTGCGTGTAACCACAATACAAATACAGCAATGCGATATTTGCACTTACATCTAATTCGCTGATTGACGTGTTTTCACAATGCAAATACTGCAACGCGGTATTCTTGCTTATATCCAATTTGCTGATTTGCGTGTCGGTACAATGCAACTCTTCCAGTGCGGTATTTTTACTTACATCCAATTCGCTGATTTGCGTGAAACGACAATACAAAGTGTGCAACGCAGTATTTTTGCTTACATCCAATTTAATAATTTTAGTGTTATCACAATGCAATTCCTCCAATGCAGTATTTTTACTCACATCTAATTCACTGATTCGCGTGTTGTCACAATTCAACTCCTGCAACGCAGTATTCTTGCTTACATCCAATTTGCTAATTTTTGTGTAGGCACAACTCAAAAGCTGTAACGCGGTATTATGACTTACATCTAATTCACTAATTTGTGTGCTATAACACCTCAAATCCTGCAACAAGATATTATGGCTTACATCTAATTCGCTAATTTTTGTGTTGTAACATTCCAAGACCTGCAAGGAGCTAAATATTTCTATCCCTTGCAAAGAAGTAATCTGCGGATCAGTAACAACAATTACCGTCGCCGCCGCAATCTCTGCATCCGATAAATGCCCATTCTCATCACTGTCAAAATATAATGACACATATTCTCTGAAAGTATCATCAGGGAAATTCTCGCTGTTGATCTCTACTTCCTCAGGAACCTCCAATTCTCCATTCAGTTGTAGCGTAAAAGTCTCACTATGCCTGTTCCCGCAGTCATAGGTGTAACTGATATCTCCGGTAATGTTGGTAAAGATTCCAGTAGAAGCATCATAATCTGCTCCTGTCACATTGGATACCTTTGACTTATCAAAGCCTGGAATATTGGCGGTGTCAAAGGTGGAACCGGCAGGAATGGTATAGTAATTGTAAGTCACTGTGCAGGAACGCAAATTTGAATTTCCAGTTACATCAATGTATGCAAGTCGGCAGTAGCTGCAAAGCAAATCATACAACGCAGTATTTCGACTCACATCCAATTCGCTGATTTGTGTTTCGTAACAATACAAAGTCTGCAACGCGGTATTGTGACTTACATCCAATTTGCTGATTTGTGTTTTGGAACAATACAAAGTCTGCAACGCGATATTTTTACTTACATCCAATTCGCTGATTTGCGTGGCTCTACAATTTAAATACTGCAACGCAATATTGTGACTTACATCCAATTTGCTGATTTGTGTGGTTCTACAATTTAAATACTGCAACACGGTATTTTTACTTACATCCAATTTGCTGATTTGCGTATCGTAACAAGACAAAGATTGCAACGCAGTAAATACTTCTAATCCCTGCAAAGAAGCAACTTGAGAATCATGGACATCTATCTCCTTCGCCGCATTGATCTCCGCCTCCGACAAATACCCATTCCCATCCTTATCAAAATTCTCCGCCACATACTTTCTGAAAATTTCATCCGGAAAACGGGTGCTGTTGATCTCCACGCCGTCGGGGACAACGACAGAGATCGCGTCCGGAACCAAGGTAAACGTCACCTTATGCCCATTTCCGCAGTCATAGGTATAGCTGACTTTTCCCGTGAAAGAGCCAAATTCTCCCTTGCCGGCGTCATACACCGCATTGGTCACGCCAGAGACTTTCGTCTTATCAAAACCGGAGACCGCAGCCATGTTGAAAGGAGCCGCGCCGCTGACGTCATATTTATTGTCACCGGCATACAGGGTTGTAAGCTTCTTGTTATTGTTCAGATTTAGGCAAGTCAAACGGCAGGAATTGCAGTATAATTCTACCAGCTCCGGATTCCCACTCACATTCAGGTTCTCCAACTTGGTGTTGTGACAATAAAGAACCCGCAATGCCCCATTGTGGCTCACGTCCAGACTGCCGATCTGCGTGCTGCCGCAGTCCAGCTCCTTCAGGAGTGTGTTTTTACTTACATTCAGACTGCTTATGTCTGTGTAGGAGCAGTATAAAGCTTCCAACGCAGTATTCCTGCTCACGTCCAATGTGCGGATCCCTGTTCCATTGCAGTACAGGTATTTGAGAGCGCTATTTCTGCTCACGTCCAGACTCTTGATGGGGGTATTGCCGCAGTCCAACTGTTCCAAAGCAAAGTTTTTGCTCACATCCAGACCGGTAAGCTGCGTGTCGGCGCACCCCAAAAAGACCAGATTGGGATTGTGACTCACATCCAAGCTGGCGAGATTGGTATCGCTGCAATTCAGCTCCTCCAGAGCCGCATTTACACTCACATTCAGGCTGGCAAGCGGCGTACCGCTGCAGTTTAGCGTCTTTAAGGCGGTAAAGTAGGAAATTCCCTCTAAAGATGCCACGTTACGGCCGTTTATATCAATCACTTCCACAGAAGCTAAGTCCGCGTTGGACAGACATCCGTCCCCGTCTGTGTCAAAGGCGCTCAAGAGATAGGACCGGAAAGCTTCATCGGGAAAATATTGTTCATTGATGGGGATGCCTGCGGGAATGATTGTCTCCTCGCAGAGAACGCCACACACTTCGCAGGTCGCCCGTCTGAAACCCTCTGAAGTGGGTGTGGGTTCCGTGACAACCACATTTTCCGCCCGATGGCCTCTGGCGGGTATAATCTCCTCTTTTAATGTTTCCTTGCAGGTCTCACAGACCGTGACTCTCTTTCCCGTCCCTGTGCAGGTGGCGGAATAGGTGGTCACTTTGGGCGTATGGGTGTGCGCAGTTTCCGTTTTTTGTGACTGCTGCGTGGAAGGCGTCTGGGTGGCAGGCTTTTGCTCCGCCGGTTTCTGTTCCGAAGTCTGCTGATTGGAAGGCGTTTTCGTGGAAGTTGTCTGGTTCGAAGGCTTCTTCGAGGAAGGCTTTTTCGCAGAAGCGTTCTGGCCTGCAGTTTGCTCTGATGAGGTCGAGGATTCCGAGGAAGCCGTCTCCCCTTCCGCCTCAGAATCTCCGCCGTTTTCCGTCATATCCGCGGTTTCTGCCCCTTCCTCTGTCGCCGCTCCCGCTTCCGCGCCGGAGGCAGCCTGAGAAGGCGGGATATATTCCGGTACTTTCCCGCCGTCGTACACCTGATGATAACTCTCTAAGTCAATCTCCCTGTTGCCGATCTCCTCCCACAGAGTCTCACTGTCCAAAAATATCTCATGGCCGTGCTCCGAGGCACAGTAAATCTCTACCAGGTCGTCATCGGGCACTTCCTCCAGCATAATGGGATCCACAGAATCAGACGCATCTTCCTCCTGCAGCAATTCTTCAATATAGACCGTTTCCGCTTCGTCCATCTTCACGCGCGCCTTGTAGCCCGCTTCCACCAGGACTTCCTCCTCCACAGTCTCACCGTTTGGCAGGATTCGATTGCAGGACACCGCGCCGCCGTATGTATACACATTTGTAAAAGCAATCCCGTTTTCATCCTGCTCCACTTCCACCTTAAAAAAAGTTCCCCTCACAGCCATGACCGCGTTGGGCGTATTGATGACAAACTCCTCATCTCCCAATAAAGGGGTCGTGATCTCCACCGTCAGCGTGCCCTGATCTACGCGGATCTGCGTGTAAGGCTCCTTTGCACTCCCCACTTCCTCCAGACAGATGCGGCTCGACTCCTCCACCTTCACATACTTGTCATCGTCCAAAAGCAGCCGCACATAACTCTCCTCGCCTGTGGAAAGGATCGAACCGCCCTCCAGCCGCATATTATCGTAAGCCTTCAATTCCCGCTCTTCATCTTGTACCAAAACATTCCCATCGAGTTCAAAAATACTGATGGAACGATACCCTGGCTTTCTGGAGACAAAAAGAATCACGATTGCGGCAATCAACAACAGCGCAATCAGAACAATCACAATCTTCCCTTTTACGGAACCCAAAAAATTTCTCATACAATCCTTCCCGACAACATGCCTCAATCTATACGCAATTTCACTGCATTTCCAAAATCATCCACATGTCCTATTATGTCACATCCCGCCCCTTTTGTAAAGATTTCCTACCAAATCTCGTAACAAAAAGGTAACAATTCCGCCATAAAGGGATTGTGGTTTCAACTTAGGGACGGCGCATGGGGTAATATCTAACAGTTTTTCAAATATATACAAAAAGAATGTTGTAATGAGTCAGAACTTATGATACATTGGGAATGGAGCAACTGTGTTGCAGGGTGGGCTGACCTTTCATTCTGACGGAATGGAGGTGATGCCTATGAAAAATCATTTTGATTTTAAGGATTTGCTGACGTTTGGCATATTCCTTTTGGCATTGCTTACATTTATCTTTACCTTTTGTAAGTAGCCATACATAGAAAAACCACCCCAAAACTTTGACGAGCGAGGGGTGGAATTTCTATTCCTAAGTTGGTCAAACCACCTTGTGGGCGGTTGCTCTTTTATATTGTCAATATAACATATCTGCCAATTTGATTCAAGAGGTTTTAGGAGAAATTTTGTCCTTTTTTATAATAACGCAAAACACCGAGAAACGCAATGTAAGACCCAAATGACATTGCGACATTGCTACTCACCAGCTCCAGCGGGGTAAGTAACTGGCATGTTGATCTTGTTGGATGTTGTAGTCCGAATTGTGCGGATGTTATATTCCAAAGCAGACGCTAGCGAGCCGTCGGTACTTAGATGCCGTACTTTGGCATCTTATGTACCGTTACGAGCGAGGTGCAGCGAAAGCGTGTCTGCATTGGAATATAACATCCGCACAATGACACTCGCTATATCTTCATCTCGCTGGAGCGGAGCCATTACCACATTGCCACAATTCATTCGGTCACCACTCCCCCCACACTCCGCATCTGCCTGCGATACACCACCGCAAAGCAGACCAGATGCACCGCAAAGGTCAGCGCCCAACTGATAGGATAAGAATAATACAGACATTCCAGCGTCCGATAGACGCGGAATACCGTATAAATCCACACCACGCGGAAGAGACAGGCCCCCGTCAACGACACCAACATGGGCATGATCGCGTATCCCATGCCGCGCAGCGATCCCACGATGACATCCATCATGCCGCACAGGCAATAGGTGGTACAGATAATGCTCAGCCGCAGCGTGCCGTACACGATGACTTCCGCGTCCGTGGAGTACAACTGTAAAAGTGTGCCGGAAAACAGATAAGCCGTCATGCCCAACGCCAGTCCCACGATCATCACCGCCACCTCACAGATCAACAAGATCTTCCCGATCCGCTTGATCTTGCGCGCGCCGTAATTTTGTCCGGTAAAGCTGATGGCGGACTGGTGGAACGCGTTCATGGAAGTGTACACAAAACCCTCGATATTGGAGGCCGCCGTGTTACCCGCCATGGCGATAGAGCCGAAGGAATTGACCGAGGACTGGATCAACACGTTGGAGATGGAAAACAGCGCGCCCTGCAACCCTGCGGGCACTCCGATCTGTATCATCTTGACCAGCTTGTCCGGCACGATTTTTAGCTGCTTCAGATCTAGTCTGTAGGCGCCGTCCGATTTGATCAGACAACGCAGCACCAAGGCGGCCGACACCGCCTGAGAGATCACGGTGGCAAGCGCTACGCCCGCCACGCCCATCGAAAATTGAATGACGAAGAACAGATTCAACACCACATTGATCACGCCCGCCGCAAGCAAAAAGTATAGCGGCCTTCTGGTGTCCCCGATGGCGCGCAGGATGGCGCTCCCAAAATTGTACGCCATCATAAAGGGCATCCCCACAAAATAAATGCGCATGTACAGAATGGATTTGTCTATGACATCCTCCGGCGTTCCCATCAGTTTGAGAGCCGGCTCTGCGAGAAACACCCCCAAAATGATCAGGATGCATCCGCTGACGATGGAAGTCAACACCGCCGTGTGTACGATATCCGCCAGTTCTTTCTCCTGATTGGCCCCATAAAATCGGGCGACCAGCACATTGGCGCCCACGGACAGGCCGATGAACAGATTGACCAACAGATTGATCAAAGAGCTGGTAGAACCCACCGCAGCCAGGGAGTCGCTTCCCGCGAAACGCCCCACCACCACGATATCCGCCGCGTTAAAGAGAAGCTGCAGCACGCCGGAAAGCATCAACGGAAAGTAAAACAACAAGATCTTTCCCACAAGCGGGCCGTTGCACATGTCAATTTCATATTTACTGGAACGAGTCTGACTCATAATATCCTCCACTTTTCAGGTATACCCTTTTTATCAATGCTCACAAAAAAGCCCACAGAAGGTCTGAGGGCCTTTGTCCGTAAAAACGGTAATATGGTTACGATGATTACTTGCTGTTGATATAATTCACAAGACCTTCTGCCGCGATAATCTTCTGCATGAAAGGCGGGAAAGCCTGTCCCCTAAACTGCGTTCCCTTGGTCAGATCCCTGATCACGCCGGAGTCAAAATCTACCTCGACCTCGTCTCCCGCTTCGATCCCCCCCGCGGCCTCGGGACATTCGATGATGGGAAGCCCGATATTGATGGCATTGCGGTAAAAAATGCGGGCAAAGGTCTCCGCGATCACACAACTGACGCCCGCCGCCTTGATCGCGATGGGGGCGTGCTCTCTGGAGGAGCCGCAGCCGAAGTTTTTGTCGGCTACGATGATATCGCCCTTTTTCACCTTCTTTACAAATTCCTTGTCGATGTCTTCCATACAGTGAACGGCAAGCTCCGCGGGGTCGGAAGAATTTAGATACCGCGCGGGGATGATCACATCCGTATCCACATTGTCGCCATATTTAAAAACAGTTCCTTTTACATTCATCTCGCATCCTCCTCCATTCTACAGCTCATAAGGACTGGAAATCTTGCCGGTGACGGCGCTGGCTGCAGCCACGGCAGGACTGGCCAGATAAATCTCGGAATCCACATGTCCCATGCGGCCCACAAAGTTACGGTTGGTGGTGGAGACGCATCTTTCTCCCTCGGCAAGCACACCCATGTATCCGCCCAGACAAGGGCCGCAGGTGGGGGTGCTCACAATGGCTCCCGCCTGAATAAATGTCTTTAAAAGTCCCTCTTCCATGGCCTGCATGTAAATCGCCTGGGTGGCGGGGATCACGATACAGCGGACGCCCTTTTTGACAGGTCTGTCCGCCAACACTTTGGCGGCAACGCGCAGATCGCTGATCCGGCCGTTGGTACAGGAGCCGATCACCACCTGATCGATCGCAATGTCCTCCATCTGGCGGATCTCGTCGATGGTATGCGTATTTTCGGGCAGATGCGGGAAAGCAACCGTCGGCCGCAGCGCGGAGAGGTCGATCGTATACTCCTTCTCATAGACGGCGTCGCTGTCCGCCTCATATATCTTGTATTTTCTTGTGGTATGCTCTTTCAGATAGGCTATGGCAATGTCGTCCACCGGAAAAATACCGTTCTTTCCGCCCGCCTCGATCGCCATATTCGCGATGGTAAAACGGTCATCCATAGTCAGATTGCGGATGCCGTCGCCCACAAACTCCATGGATTGATACAGAGCGCCGTCCACGCCGATCATCCCGATGATGTGCAGGATCACATCCTTGCCGCTCACCCACTCGTCCGGCTTGCCGGTCAGATGAAAACGGATCGCCGAGGGCACCTTAAACCAGGCCTCGCCGGTCGCCATGCCGGCGGCCATATCCGTGCTGCCCACGCCGGTGGAGAACGCGCCAAGCGCGCCGTAAGTACAAGTGTGGGAATCCGCGCCGATGATCACGTCGCCGGGAACCGTCAATCCTTTCTCGGGCAAAAGGGCATGCTCGATCCCCATCTCTCCCACCTCAAAATAATTCGTGATCTCGTTGCGGCGGGCAAACTCCCTCACACATTTACAATGCTCTGCGGATTTGATGTCTTTGTTGGGGACAAAGTGATCGGGCACGAGGGCGATCTTATCCTTGTCGAACACACCGTCCACCTTCATCTTCTCCATCTCTTTGATGGCCACGGGACTTGTGATGTCATTCCCCAACACCAGATCCAGCTTCGCCTCGATCAGTTGTCCCGCCTCCACGTGCTCAAGACCTGCGGCGGCGGCGAGGATCTTCTGTGTCATAGTCATTCCCATATGTATTTCCTCCAAAATCAGAAAATGATGTCGTCAATACATACTATCATAACACAGCCTGTCAAAATGTTCAAATACTAATTCGGATAAAACGCGACTGTGACCTTGAACAGATCGCCGTCCACATCCACATTCAGGCTGCCGCCCTGCAGTTGGGCAAAGCTTTTGGCGATGGCCAGTCCCAGTCCGTTGCCGTCCGTGTTCCCGCGGGAAGCGTCTCCCCGCACAAAACGCTCCGTCAACTCCTGTCCGCTCACCGTGATCTCCTCCGCGGCGATATTTTTCAGGATGACTTCCACATGCTTCTCTTCCTGTCTGCACTCCACATAGACCCGCGTGCCGTGCAGGGCATATTTTGCCACATTTCCAAACAGATTCTCAAAGATCCGATAGGTCTTTTGACTGTCTAACTGTAGGGAAATCTTCTCATCCGGCAGGATCATCCGAAGATCCAGATCCGCCTCTTTCAATTTGTCCTCCAGTTCAAAGGCGACCTGTTTCAACAGATTGACCAGATCCACCTCCATCAGATGCAGCGTCACATTTTGAGAATTGGCCTTGCTGACCTCAAAGAGATCCTCGATCAACGCCTTGAGGCGGATGGCTTTTCGATCCAGTGTGTCCAGATATTGCTCCCGCTGTTTTTCGGTCAGACTTTTATCCTTGAGCAGATCGATGTAAGTGATGATCGCTGTGAGCGGCGTCTTGAGATCGTGGGACACATTGGTGATCAACTCCGCCTTCATCCGCTGGCTTTTTGTCTCCTCCGAGACCGCCTTTCCAAACCCTTCCTGTATGCGGGATATCTGCGGTTTTAAGGGTTCGAACACGCCCATATTCTCCGTGACGGAGACATTGAGATGTCCCTCCGCGATCTGATAGAGCACATTCAACAAAACACTGTACTGCTTTTGCAGATCGCTGACATATTTTCGCAAGATCAGATACAAAACCAGAGAGTAAACGATCGTGACCGGCCAGCCGCCCACCCACAGAAAGCTGATGAGAAACAGGATCACGGCGTTGATCAACACGACTTTTATAATATACTTGTTGGCTTTTTTCGTCAGGTCGATGGACGTCAGCTTCAAATAAAAGGCTGTGATCTTGTCGCACAGTCTATCAAAATTCCGATAGACCCAGATAAAAAAGCGAACGATCAGACTGCGCTGCACCAAATATTTTCCCAAACCCATCGTCCATATACTGCGCAGGCTGACACCCAGATACCACAGTATAAAAAAGTACACAACTAACAATGCGTCATTTATCAGATACCGGAGAAAATCGCCTCTTACAAAGTTCCACTCGGGAAACAGACTTCGATCTATCACCGCCGCCGCCAATTGAAATAAGAGCGGGTGGAGGCAAAACACGCCAAAACCGATGCCTGTCAGGACTTCAATCGGCAAACGAAAAATTTTTAAAGTGCGCCAGGGAGTACTTTTGTCGATCCACGGCAGAATCATCCCCGCCAGAATGACGGCAAAAAACAGGATGATCAGCAGGGAATAACCGCCTGCCCAGCCCAGATAGAGATAACGATCTGTGTTGTATCGCCAAAACCCCAGCGTCATGTTTGCGTCATCCCAGTATACTTCGGCATCTTTTATGACACCGTCCATGATCTGCGTCCAGTTCTCCACGCTGACCCGATAGACGACCCTGCAATTTTGCGGGGAAACCAACTCGCTGTCATATTTCATCAAGTCAGGACTCAGATCGCTGTTGTAGAGAACCTGATGGAAAATTTGCTGTATGGTCAAGGCTCTGGCCGCCTCCCGCGCAAATTTTTGCAGCTCGGTATCCGACACGTTCGCACTCACAACCGTATCTCCCAGCTCCACATTTCCCGCCTCGTCATAGATAAAGCTGATATAGAGCGCGCTTCCCTGGACGTCCGGTTCTTTGCCCTGAATATTGGAGATTACGTTCCCTGTCTCGGTATCCTCGATCAGATAATCAAAATAGAGGTTTAAGTCCGAGTAAGACTGATCCATATATTCAAACTGTGATTGAAAATTATTGACGGCGGTGAGCAGTTGCGAGTCCCACACCTGCTCGCCGTATTCCAATAATTTCTGCAAGTACAACTCCGAATAACTGACATAACCGTCATTTTGCATATTATAGAGATCCCGATACAGCAGATAGTTGTTCCGATACAGCCACTTCATCCCTGTCTGCGCGATCACTTTTGGGTCGCCGCTGTAATCCTCCTCCATGCGCTTCCCAAAGCTGTCGTATTGGGAGGTAAAGATGACTGCGCACAGCAGACTGACTGCCAACCCGCAAGTGATCCAGTTTATCAGATGCATACGACTCTTTGTTTCCCTGCTTTCCTGTTCCATCCTCTTCCTCTTTTCTCGTGCGCCATTGCGGCGCTTTTCCATTCCTGACAATGCTTCCTGTCCGTCTTATTCCGGCTTGCCGTCGATCTTATAACCGACGCCCCACACGACCTTGAGATACTTGGGGTTCTTGGGGTCGATCTCGATCTTTTGTCTGATATTCCGTATATGCACCATGATGGTGTCCGTATTGACCGCCCGCTCATTCCAGATCCGCTCATAGATCTCATCCGCCGAGAACACTCTGTCCGGACTCTTGATGAGGAGCTGCACGATCTTAAACTCCATGGGGGTCAGCTTGACAGGCTCCCCGTCCACGGTGACTTCCACCGTGTCCTCGTTCAGCTCCAACCCGCCGATCGTGTAGACATGCCCACTGTCCTCGTCTTTTACGGCGTGCAGATAGCGGGAGTATCTGCGCAGTTGGGAGCGGACTCTCGCAATCAGCTCAAGCGGGGTAAAGGGCTTGGTGACATAATCGTCCGCCCCCATATTCAAACCCACAATCTTGTCAACCTCCTCGGACTTGGCGGAAAGCATGATCACCGGAAATTCATATTCCAGCTCCCGCAGCTTCATCACCATCGTCACACCGTCCATCACAGGCATCATAACATCCACAATGGCAAGATGAATCTCCATCTCCTTGATCCGCGCAAGTCCCTCCCTGCCGTTTGCCGCCTGACACACTTCGTACCCTTGATTTTTCAGGTAGATTTCAATTCCCTCCCTGATCTCTTTGTCATCTTCCACGACCAATATCCGAAATTTTTCTTCCATTTTGCGCTTTCCATCACTCTCATGTTTGATCCGAGGCTGTGAAAAAAATCGATGCTGACTTCACTTTTTTTCACAGTCCCCGTATCTATTATATTATTGAATCAAAAAAAACAAAAGGAAAATAGCAGAAAAGCATTAAGATTTTCTAAAGAATCGAGTAGGGGAGATTTTCTCTCCCCTCTCACACCACCGTACATGCCGTTCGG
>JAMPHU010000015.1 GCA_023663225.1 Candidatus Gastranaerophilales bacterium | reverse complement strand
TTTCCTTTTATTTGGAATTTTCAGGGTTGCATTGCTGTTCATTTGTCAAGGTTCAACAGAACTCGGAAATAACAACCGTTTCCGAACGGAGAAGGAGGGATTTGAACCCTCGCGCCGCTATTAACGACCTGCACCCTTTCCAGGGGTGTCCCTTCAACCTCTTGGGTACTTCTCCAAAAAATTGATCCTGTCTGTCGCGCTATGATATTACACATAAATATAGAGGAGAGAGATATCTATCTCCTGACGGAGAGAGTGGGATTCGAACCCACGCGCCCTTGCGGACAAACGGTTTTCAAGACCGCCTCGTTATGACCACTTCGATATCTCTCCATGTTTTTGTCGTATACCACTCATCAGCGGCAAAAATTATTCTATCAAAAAGATTCGTTCCTGTCAACAACTTTTTATAGCAATTCTTAACAAAAATTTCCTCTATCCCTTCATCTTATTCCGCCAGTTCTTCCAACAGCATTTCCTTGTATCTTCCGCCTAATTGTCTCAGTCCCCGTGCCACCATACTGGCGTAGTTCACCGCGCCGTCATGTCTTAAATGCGTATTGTCCTGAGACTCTTCCGGATGCTGACTGTACTCGTTCGCGGGAAAGAACATATGCCATCTGCGGCTTCCTGGTTCACCAGCCTTTTGCAGTGCCTCTCTGCTCATCGTATACAGATCGACCAAAGGCACATCGAATTTCTCCGCCGCCTGCTTCATGCCCGCCACATAATCTCCGTGCGCTCCCGGGCCTAAACTGCCATCCTCTCTGAAACATCGACGCTCTATTGGCGTAATCAATACCGGATACGCGCCGTGATCCTTTGCCACCTTGATGAACAGACCAAGATTGTCAATAAAACTGGAATACGGCTCTGTATATCTCGTCGGATCTTCCTTCTTCTCGTCATTGTGACCAAACTGAATAAAGAGAAAATCGCCTTCTCCGATCCGCTCCTCAATCGCCGCAAGACGTCCTTCATCTATAAAACTCTTGGTGCTCCGGCCATTCTTCGCATGATTTTCAACCTGATAGTCCTCTTTTATAAATAAGGAAAATACCTGCCCGATACCCGTCTGAGGATACGTCGTATAATCGTTGGTCTGTACTGTGGAATCTCCCGCCCAAAAAATTCTGTTCATCTCTTTTTACTCCTTGTCAACCCAAAAGCAATATACAAAGCCTGCTACAACTCTATGCTGTCACAGGCTTTGTCATTGAATCTACTATGTTATATCGCGTAACACCTGTTTTGTATTACTCCTTCACAGCGCCGATATTAACGCCCTTCACAAAGTATTTCTGAAGGAAAGGATACAGCACCATGAAAGGTAAGATTGCGGTAATAATACCCGCATTGTACAGGGTCGTCTGTGAAACTTTCATTGCAGTAGTCGGCGTGTCGCCGTCCATGATCATGACACGCAGCTTATACTGGAAGTTTACCTGATTGGGATCGGTGATGTAAATCTGGACGGTGGAGTAATCGTTCCACACAGATACCGCAAACATCAAACCGATGGAAGCCAGAGCCGCTTTGGACAGCGGAAGCACGATCTTGACAAAGATTCCCATAGGGGAACATCCGTCGATCTTAGCCGCCTCAAAAAGGCTGCCCGGGATGCCCTCGAAGAAGTTTCTCATCAGGACTACATTGTACACATTGATACCGTGCTTGAGCACCAGGATCCACATATTGTTGACCAGACCCAACTGTCTCATAACCAAGTACTCGGGGATCATACCGCCGGAGAAGATCATGGTAAAGAGCAGGAAGTAAGCCAACAGATTTCGTCCGGGCATGTCAAACTGAATCAACACATAGCCGCCCAGGGTACTGAGCAACAATCCCAACAAAGTCCCAAATATTGTGGTGAGAAAAGAATTCACAAGGGGTCTGTACAGAGAACTCGCCCGGAATATAACTCTATAACCATCCAGAGTGAATTGATCTGGCCACAGCCTGAACTGGTATACGCCAATCGCATTCAGGGAGTCGATCAGCACCTTCCATATGGGAACCAATACGATCAATCCAATCAAAATAAACACCAGATAGTTTACTACAGCAAAAAGTGTTATTTTCGTCTTTGGTTTATGATAAACCGCTTTTGTCTCAGCCATATTCTCACCTCCTAAACAATACCGCGCCCACGGGTCTTCTTACTTGCCCAGTTACATACCAACACCAGGAAACAGCCAACCAGCGATTTAAACAGACCAACCGCTGTGGAATAACCGTAATCCGGACGCGCAACTGCGAATGTCTGACGGTAAATGTAGGTGGAGACAACATCCGCCACATCATATACCGCGCTGTTGTACAATACGAATACGGACTCGAACAGGTTCATAACCTTTGCCAGGTTCAGGATCAGCACGGTGATAATCGTGTTTGCCAGAGCCGGCACGGTGATATAGCGCATCTTCTGGAAACGGGTCGCGCCGTCGATCTCAGCAGCCTCATACAAGTCGGGACTGATACCGGACAAAGTAGCCAGGAAGATGATAGTTCCCCAACCGGTCTCCTTCCAGAGGTTGATGATGTAGAAAATAGTACGCCACATCGACTTGTTTGCCAGAAAGTAAATGTTCTGATCATTTGCTCCCAACACACCCATATCTCTCAACATACCGTTTACCATACCGGTGACGGAAGGAGAAAGGAGCAAGGTGAATATGGAGGCCACAACCGCCCAGGACATAAAGTGGGGCAGATAAATGATCGTCTGCAGCGTTTTCTTCGCAAAGAGATTCCCCATCTCATTCAGGAAAATAGATACCACCACGGAAGCGACTGTGGAAATAATCAGCTTCATAACGCTCAGGATCAGCGTGTTCTTGAAGGCAGTCCAAAACGCGGCATAGCCGAACATCTTGGTGAAATGGGACAATCCCGTCCACACGGGATTGGAGCCTGCCTTAAACTCAAAAAACGCATAACGAATACCCAGCATGGGCCAGTAGTTCATGATCAGCACAAATATAAATACAGGCAGAAACATTATATAATGTCCCAAGTTGTTCCTAATGCGGAGCCCCAGAGGCTTTTGCCGCACTTCGACGCCGGTAGATGTCATCACTGTCTTTTTCTTGCTCATACCGATTTCTTCCTTTCCTCTCATAAACTATTCAACATCACCGACCGTCGTAAGGCCGGGACACTGTTTTGTGAAACAACTGTCCTGCCCGGGGGTAAGTTCCCCTGAAAGCAGGACAGGTTTCACTTGACAGCCTTGCGGCTGATTACTGCTTATTTCTTACGGTTTATTCTGCAGCGTTCAACTCTGCCAGACACGTCTCAACAATGCTACCGACAGTGCTGATATATTTATCCATAGCAGTATCTACATCAACACCGTCAATAACAACATCGGAGATGCAGACTTTTATAGCATCCGTAATTGTTCCGCTCTGTTCGCTGAAGGTCTCAGACGAAGGAGAAACAGGGGCATCCACACAGTTGCTGGTGAAGAACTGATTGCTTATAACCTCAAGGTCGGCAAGATCAACCAGACCATTGGAAATAGGAGCGATTACCAGCGCGGGATCCAAATGGTTCTTACCGTTCACTGCGGTAGTAGGACTGGTGACAGACGGGGTGTAATGGAAGGTGCCTTCCTCATAGCTGTACTCTTTCCTCTTGTCAGGATCGTCAGCATTAAGCACGAACTCCTCTGCATGAGTGGACCAGTGAACATCCTCTGCGCCATATGTCCAGAGAGTCTGACATACATCGCCGTCCAGCATGGTGTCAAGGAAAGCGTCAAAGACTGCCTGGCAGCGTGCTTCGTCGCCGTTGTCGATGATAACCCACACAGGAGCTTCTCTGTTGATGTAGCCGCCGATGGTATCGGTGATCTCCTTGATCGGAGCCAGCTCATAGAGCACTTTGTTGGCATCCACATCAGCGGAAGTTGCAAGGCCGTTCTCAACCATCTTGTTGTTCAGGTTGTTGAACCAGTTGCCTGCCCAGTAGGTGAATGCGCCTGAGGAACCTGCCTGATCTGCGGAGAACCACTTCTCACGAGCATCCTTGGTACCTGCGGTGAAGCTGACGGGATCAATCGCGCCGTCCACATATGCCTGACGCAATCTCTCCAGAGCCGCCTTGGTATCGTCGGTAGCAAAACCGTCATACCATACGCCGTCCGCATCCTGAAGCAAACCGGGATATGCGCCCTGCCAGAACTCCGGCACATAGTTGATATAAGGAGCTTCGGTTCCATAGAAGCCTGCGCTAATCACACCATAGGTGTTGCCGTCGGTGCCATCGCCGTCGGGATCGCCGTTGTGGAAGGCAAGCAACATGTTGTAATAGTCGTCATAAGTCTTAATGCTGTCGCCGTTGATTCCCACAGCATCCAGCCAGGTCTGCTTGATGTATGTAATACATCCATTACCGTAAGTAGGCGCGAAGCCGTACAGATGTCCTTCGGAATCCTTTGCAGCTTCATTGATGCCGGGCAGCTCCATACGACTCTGGAATTCTGCGTTGTCGTAAGCCTCAGCCATATCCCACAAAAGACCGGTGGGAGCGTACTGTTTGTACATCTCAGCGCTCATGATCATAACATCGGGGTAGTCGCCGCTGACAAAGAGACGACCTACAGCGTCAACATACTTGGAGTGATCAAGCTGGGTGAATTCAAGATCCACATGATAACCCATACGCGCCTCAATACCAGCCTCCAACTGGTCGATAAACGCCTCCTTTGCCGCCTCAGCAGCAGCCGTGGACTCCGCATCCTGCGCGCCGTCTGTCTTGATCGCGTTCACGGTACCGTTCACAACGACACTGATCTTATCCAGAACATAGTCTTCTGCAGGAGCAGGAGTGTTGGCATCACTGCTGCTGTTCTGTGCAGCGCCGCTGTTAGATGATTCCGGAGCACTGCTGTTAGAACCCTCTTCGTTTCCACAGGCAGCCATGGAAGCTACCATTGTAGAAGCCAAGAGTAAAGCTAATACTTTCTTCTTCATTCTCTTTCCTCCCTTTAATATTGTAAAAGTATTATCAATCAAGGTTAACCCTGATCATTTTCTATTCTATCATCATCTCGCACAAAAAACAAGCAAAATTTTGATTTTTCATGGATATTTTGACTATTTTATTGTCAATCCTTCTATTTCTCAAGTTTGCGAAAAAAATACAAACGTCTTTTTTAGTCAAATTATACAAAAAAAAGCGGACAAATTTGTCCGCCGTGCCATAACCGCCTCCTCACCGCAGCCAGGCCCGCGCCACGGCGATATCCTCCGGGGTAGTGATCTTGATATTTCGATAGGAGGCGGGCACCAGTTTGACTTTGACATCCGTATACTTTTCCACCACGCCGGCGTCGTCCGTCACCACGGGTTCTTCTCCCCGCGGATCCCTCCGCCATGCCTCATAAGCCCCCGCCAGTCTCTCATAGGCCTCCGTGATCAGTCCCCGCTCAAACACCTGCGGCGTCTGGACGTTCCACACCAGCCGCCTGTCGGGAGTCGCCGCCGAAAAACCCTCCTCGTCCGCAATCTTAACCGTATCTTTGGAGGGAACCGCCGCCACACAAGCCCGATACTTTTGCACCGCTTCATAAGTATCCTGTAAAATTTCCTCTGTCAAAAAAGGGCGGGCGCCGTCATGGATGAACACATAGCCTTCCTTAGCCGGCCCAAAATCATCCCGTTCCATGGCGCGCAAGGCGCTGCATACAGAGCGCCACCTCTCGGCCCCTCCGTCGCTCAGTGCGGCCACCTTTTGGAAACCATATCGCTCCACGATCTCCTCCGCCACATAACTGCGATCTTCCCGCCTGACCACCAGAATACAGTCATCTATGACCGCGGACATTTCCGCCGCGTAAAGGGCATAACAGATCAGAGGCTTCCCCTCAAGCGTCATAAATTGCTTTGGCACCTCGCTCTGCATCCGGCTGCCGCTGCCGGCCGCCAGGATCACCGCCGTACATCTTTTCTTTTCCATATCGCCTCATTTTCGCCCCACGTGCGCCTCCTAATTGGTCTGCGGAACAAGCTCCCAGCCATAGATCTTCCATCGTCTGTTCTCGTCCTGCCTGAGCAGATAGCGCTCTATGGAACCCGTCGTGACACCGTCCTCGCTCACATTGTAGATACACTGGATCCGCGCAAAACTATAGCCGTCCTGTTCAAAATAGTCCACACTGGTGCTGCCCGCCAAGGAGATGCTGGTGATCTTGCGCTTATGATCTTTAAAATCAGTGATCTCGTCGTACAAGCGCTGCATGTATACAGTGACCTCATTTTCCTCCAGAAGCTCCGCATCGTAGAGTCCGCGCGCCTGTATTCCCAGATCCTCGATCTCCGCCTCGGTACACTCCTCATTATAGTAACATTTCATAATCTCGTTGTAGTATTTGATGACTTCCTTAACCGTCTTGGGATAATCGTTCTCCAGGTTCCGACTCAACACAGACTGCACCGCCGTCAGAGTCGCATCTCTTCTGCTCTCCTTCGTCTGATTGGAGAGGTATGCGTAGTAAGCCACTACCGCCGCCACCAGTACGATGACCACCATTGTTACTCTCATCGTTGTTTTTTTCATACTCTGCCTCCATGCGTATCTTTACTCTTCCTCAAAATTGAGTTCCAGGCTCCTGCCATCCCTGGCCGCCACCGCCGCCGGAAAAATCTTGCGCACTTCCCCCATATAATCCTCCGGATGGAGCAGGGAGGGGCTGTAATGAGTCAGCCACAGGCGGGGTGCTTGCGCCTTATGGGCAATCTTTGCCGCCTCGTACATGGTCATGTGCTTATGTTCTCTCGCCTTTGCGAGCTTCTCCGGTTCGCCGTACATGCCTTCCAAGATCAACAGATCGGCTCCCGCGGCATTTTTCACAATGCTGTCGGCGGGTCGGGTGTCTGTGCTGTAGGTCACTTTCAACCCCTTGCGCGCGCCGCCCAGCACCATATCCGGCGTAAATATCCTGCCATCCTGGGAGATCGTCTCGCCTTTTTGCAGTCTGCTCCAAAGCTTCATGGGGATTTCCTGAGAAATCGCCCTGTCCTTGTCAAATCTGCCCGCACGCTCCACCACCAGGCTATATCCATAGCATACCACATTGTGATTCACCTTGAAAGCCTCAATCCGAAAACCGTCAAAAGAAAATGTCTGCTCGGGTTCTGTGATCTCCACGCAGCGGATCTCGAATGGGAGCTCCGGCGCGATCACGCGCAGAGAAGCCACCACCCTGCTTAACCCCTTGGGGCCAACAAGCAGCAGTTCCTCCGTGCGTTCCGCGTTTCCCATGGTGAGCAACATTCCCGGCAGACCACTGATATGATCCGCATGAAAATGAGTAAAACAGATGATGTCTATGGGTTTGGGACTCCACCCCTTCTCCCGAAGAGCGATCTGCGTCCCCTCGCCGCAGTCGATCAGCACACTTTTCCCGTTATAGCGCATTATCAGGGAAGTGAGCCACCGATACGGCAGAGGCATCATCCCTCCGGTTCCCAACAGACATACATCTAACATATTGACCTCTATCTCTTATAACAATTCATTTTCCGCCGTCTCCTCCACCGGCAGCGCAAAACTCTGTATCATCCTGTCGTAACAGTCCTCACAGAGCTCGAACCGATGGCGGACGCCATCTTTGCGGCTGAAATATCCGAAGACATAGTCCACGGAAAAACAGCCTTCTCTCAAGATACCTTTCTCTGATTTTAATTCTTTTTTGCAATAATTGCAAATAATCTTTTCCTCTTTGCGCATCTTCCTCACCTTTCACCATTTAGCATGTATGAGTGTTTCCTACTCAAGTATAACGGAAAAAGGATGATCTGTGCGTGGTAATTGTTGGCTCACGCATCCCGCTTCCACATGATCAGCGCATCCTCCGTGGGTTTCTCGTAAAAACGCGGACGCACACCCTCCGACACAAAACCTACCTTCTCGTACAGATGGATCGCCTCGCGGTTGCCGACGCGCACTTCCAGAGTGTAGGCTCCCACGCCCTGCGCCGCTCCCCGCTCAAAGAGCGCCTCGAGCATACGTTTCGCGATCCCCCTCCCCCTGTACTTTTGGGCCACCACCACATTGTCAATACTGCCTTCGCCGCAGCTTACAGTCATACCGGCGCAGCCCGCCACGACGCCGTCCGCCTCCGCCACCAGATACAGACAGTAATCATGTTTTAAAAGTTCCGCAAAGTCTCTTGGCGACCAAGGCATACTGAACGCCTCCGCTTCGATCGCGCTCAAAGGTTCAATATCCGCCTCACATAACGGCCGTATCCGCAGTTCCATAGTCTACTCCATCTCCGTGCATCTTCCTCTGTTCTCACGATCCCATCTCTGTGCATCTTCCATCAGCGCATAATCCTGCTGCTTGCCTCACGCTCGTATCTTCACCTTGGCGGGAGGCATGTGGGTGGAAATGCACTCGATCACCTGGATGGTCTTGTCCCCCATCTGTCTCTTGGGAAAAATCGTGGCATTCACCTTCGAGGTATAGACGATAATGCTCCGCCCTGTGGATACCGCTTTCACCATATCTTCCCAGCTCTGGGTAGCCGACTCCTCCCCCTGGGAGATGGTGATCCCCTGATCGTCCAACACATAGTGCAGCGTATTTTTAAATGCGGGATTGTTCATAAGCTGCTGCCTGCTCCGCAAAAAGAGCGTCCAAGGCAGATAGAGCAAAAGTGCCGCGCCGCCTATGACAAAGATCCACTGGCCGCGCCCTGCTCCCACGATAAGCATGAGAGCGCCCAGCGCACTTCCCATGATGCCCGACGCGTTGTTGTACGCATGTCTGAGATTGTAATTATACAGATCTCCCGCATCGATCTTGATATCCAGCTCAACCATAACACCCGTTTCCTTTCTGTTATAGCGTCAAGTGGGGCCGTCGCATTATAGCGGAAATTGCTATGGTGCGACAGCCCCACCTCATTTTTCAATCTAAAAAATATATTAATATACTTCCCCGTAAAATGCAAGTCCTTTTTACTCATGGCGCAGCGCTTCAATGGGACTTAAACGCGCCGCTTTCCTGGCGGGATAGATGCCAAAGAAGATTCCTACCGCGGACGAGAAAAGACTTGCGCCCAACACGGTGCTTACATTGACCCTGGCGGTAAAACCGATCAGGCTGCAGACTCCATAAGCCCCCGCAACACCGATCAGGATGCCGATGATGCCTCCCAGAAGCGTGATAATGGCGGATTCTGACAAAAACTGCAGCAAGATGGAGCCGGTGCGCGCGCCCAGCGCCTTGCGGATACCGATCTCTCTGGTGCGCTCCGTGACAGACACCAGCATAATATTCATCACGCCGATGCCTCCCACCAACAGAGAGATCGCCGCCACAAATACCACAAACACGGTGACATAACTCAAGATCGAATCCATCTGGCTCATATAATCGTTGAAATTTTCCACCTGGATCGCATCTTTCCCCCTCACATTATGCCGATTCTCCATGAGGCGGACCGTGTCCACGGCAACCTGTCTGGCGTCCTCCGCACTGTCGCTGATGATCAGCAGATCGCTCATCGTGATGTAGAAACCCATGGAATCCGTCACCACCGACAACGGCGCTTCCATGGAGATCTGGTTGGAACTCATCAGGCCCGACAACATAGAATTGTTGTCCTGACGGATACCGATAATGGTAAATTCCACGCTCTCCCCGTACATAGAATACTCCAGCGTCATCCCCACCACATTGGTGTTGCCAAAGAGCAGCCGGGCGCTGTTCTCCGTGATGATGCACACTTTGTTGGCCGAATAATAATCGCTCTCCGTAAAATACCGGCCCTTCACCAGCGGATCGTTGCTGGAATACTGTAAGCCGGGCATACCGAAACTGCAGGTGCCGTTGAAGATCCCTTTTCTGCCGGACACAGTCCCGCTAAATCCCCAGTTGGGAGTCACGGCCTTGACATGGGGCACCGTATTCAAGATCGCCTGAATATCCTCGTCCGTAAATTCGACTTCCACACCCTCGTCATTGTTTCCGTTAGAATAAATGTAAAGCTGGCCTCCCGCCATATTGTTCAACTCACTGTTGATGCCGCTCTTGACTCCGTTTCCGATGGAAATAATCATAATCACGGAGGAAATGCCAATGATAATGCCGAGCATTGTCAAAATAGAGCGTCCCTTGTTGCTCTTTATATTCATCAGAGCAATTTTAATGTATTCCCATATCTGTGCCATAATTCCTCACATTCTGCCGGACCGCACTTTTTTACTGCGGCATAACGGTCACGGACATCCCTTCCTCCAGCGTAGTGTAAGAAGTCAAAATGATCTGATCCTCCTCCGTAATGCCTTCCAACACCTCTGTATAAGTGTCGGAGGAAATCCCGCACACGATGGATCTTCTCACCACAACGCCATCCTCCACCACATAGAGGAAATCGCCTTCTCTGTCGGCATTGATCGCCTCCACGGGTATGAGCAGCGCGTTGTCCGCCTTTTGGGTATAGATATCTAGTCGGGCGTCCATCCCCAGGATAATGTTCTCATCGGGATCTAATATCTGTACTTCCACGCCCACCATAGGGGTAGAGGACTCGTTGAGCGATGCCATATGATCGATCTTGCTGATCTCCCCCTGATAGGAATGTCCGGAGATGGTCACATCCGCCTTCTGTCCCACCGCCAGCTTTTCCACGTCATGCTTGGAGGCCTGAAACGTGATTTTCACATTCTCGCTGCTGGCAACCGTCAAAAGCCGCATACTCTCTGACACCGTCTCTCCTGAGAGAACGGCACATTCTGTGACCACGCCGTCAAACGCCGCCACGACTCCGTTCTTCGCCGCGTTGTATTCATCCTCCGCATCCCGATAAGTCAGATGCGCAAGCTGATTGTCAGCCTCTCGCTGCGTCCGGTCATAGGAATCCATGATCGCCGCCTCGCTGGAGCTTTTCTGGCTCTCCATGCGGGCCTTGTACTCCTCCCAATCGGCGATCTGCTCCTGCGCCTCCGTGATCTTGCTCTGCATCTCAGCCGCATAATCGGAGTTCGCCGTAAGACCTTGGTAATAACTGTTCTGCGCCATCGAGACGCTGATGTTTGTCAGTTCCTCCTGAATGGCTGCCAGCCGCTTTTGAGTCTCCGTCATTTGCTTCTGAATCTCCGCCGTTTTGGAGCTGTCCGCACCACCATTCTTTTCCAACTCTGCCAGTTCATTTCCCAGTCCTTCCAGCTCTTTTGCCAGTTTCTCCTGTTCTCCGGCAAGCTCCGCCTGACGCTGGGTGAGATGAAAGTTCTCGGCGGACAGATTGTTGTTTGTGTTGCGCTGTTCCTCGCTCAATGTGTTCTGCAAATTCTTCAGCCATGCCTTATAATCGGCAATCTGCTGTTCCAGCACGGCCAGGTTGGTATTGGCCTCCGTCAGCTTGCCCTGATTCTCGGCATTGTCCGCCAGCGCGCCCTGATAAGTGGCATCGCTCATAGCCTGCTGCAAAGATGCCTGTTCCAGCCGATTTCCCATCTCCTCCATATCAAAGCTGATCAGGATGTCTCCGGCGCGCACCAGATCGCCCACCGACACCAACACCTGATCGATCCGCCCGTTGACTCGGGAGAACACCACATCCTGCTCGCCGCTCTCCACACGGCCGCTGGCGGAAACGCTCTCCTGCAGCTCCCCTCTGAACGCATTTGTGGTGGTGACAACGGCGCCCATATCAGGAGTCAGCGCACAGCTCACCATGCGCAGGATCAACAATAGCACAAGAACGCCTCCTATGATGATCGGCGCTTTTTTGCGCTTTTTCCTGCCCTTTGCGGAATCTGTCTCCTCCGCTTTGATCATCTCTGTCTGCTTCTTCTTTTTCATTTCTCCTGCTCCTTTATCTCTTTTTCTGTAAAATCAGCCATTTCTCTGTCCTTGGAGTCCGACTCGATCCTCCCGTCCCGAATCTGTATCACGCGCTTCGCCTGTGCCGCAATCTCATTGTCGTGGGTGATCAGAATCACTGTCCTGCCTTCGCTGTGCAATTCCTGCAGAATACCCATGATCTCTTTGGTGGAATTGGAATCCAGATTACCTGTGGGTTCATCCGCCAGAATCACAGGCGGCGCCTGGGCGATCGCTCTGGCAATGGCGACTCTCTGTTGTTGTCCGCCGGACATTTCCGAGGGTTTGTGATCCATCCGGTGTCCCAATCCCACTTTTCTAAGCGCCTTTTCCGAGAGCTCCGTGCGCTCCCTCTTGCCGACGCCGCGGTAGATCAGAGGAAGCTCCACATTCTCCAAGGCAGTCAGATTCGGTATCAGATTGAAACCCTGAAAGATAAAACCGATCTCTCTGTTGCGGATATCCGAGAGCTCGTCGTCGTTTAAGGCGGACACGTCCTGACCGTGCAGCCTGTAAAGTCCGCTGGTAGGCACATCCAGACATCCCAACATATTCATCAATGTGGACTTGCCGCTTCCGGACTGGCCGATGATCGCCACAAACTCTCCGGCGTCAACACTCACATTGACATGATCCAGCGCGCGCACTTCATTCTCCCCGGGATTGTATACCTTGCACACATCCCGTATCTCCACCAAAGCGCCCATATGTATAACCTCCTGCCGAAAGATACATTTATTGTATTGTTCAAATAATACAATAGTATAAATGCCTTGTCAATATTATTTTACAGATAAAACTTAAAAATAATGTGAGAAATTTCTAAAGATTTTCTTATAATGATACCCCAAAAAAGCTCGGGACTGCCCGAGCCTTTCAATGCAACTTTTTATTAATTTTGACAATCCACAGAGTACTGATATCCCCTCCCTGCCACAAAAGCAAGAATCATTATTTCTATGTTCTTTGCAGAATAATCCCGATACTTAAAAAAGTACTGCAAAGTCTTGACAAAGACGTCAACATCCTCTTTCTTATCATTCATTATGGGAATACCATCCGGCTGAGAAAATAAGTACCCCCGCAAAAAGTGCGACACAAACTCCTCATTGACAAATACCAGTTCCTGCTCATCACACCCTGCGCTCATATGTAGCGGCTTATGTCTAAGCAACCAATAACTAAGATATGCATAAATCTTGGAATCGTTCACTTTGGAAATATCAGAAAAATCCTTTAAACGATCAATATCGACAAAATAGTCAATGAGCACATGCTTCAAAACGCTCCTTGAAATTTCCACCTTGTCGGTAAGCTCTTGCATTTTTATGTAATCACTCAGCGTATTATACAGAAATTCCGCTCGTGACCGCACTTTTTCCTCACCAAATTTAGTCACTATATACTGATATCCTTGTACTTCATCTTTACTTTCATTATCCATGATATGCTTCCTCCGACTTGCGAATACGATTGTCCATGAGAAAACAGCCGCAGGAACTCAAATACACATTGAATCGTTCCCTGTGTAAATCTTCCATACCTCCTGTAAAGTTCTCAGAATGATTCGTCATACATTCTTTTGCGATAATACCATTTTGGATATCGCTCAGAAATTCCAACGCAAACAGATATCCTTCATTTGTCTGATGTTTCATGGTCGCCCACCTCCTGCCTTACTTGTATTTGATTTCTAAGGTTCCTAAACTCCTCAACAACGGCTTCCAATCTTAACAGTTCGCTTTCAATCTCTTGAACGCTATCTTTATCTGTCAACCACTTACCCTCAAAATCCGCATAGGACTGCTTTTCAAATATCTCCTTCATATTTTCGCCCATATCACTGGAGATATTCGTTAATTTACACAAAATATGGGATATTTGTTTCAATGCAGAATAACTTTTGTGTCTATCCTGCTTATACACATAATCATGATCGTAATTATTCCACGCTTCATCATATATCGTTCTCACTTGAATCTCCACATAAACTTGTTGATAACTTATCGTATAATGTATGCTTCTATATCCTTTCTCGTGAAGTCTTATAGCAAGACCACAATCAAGAAACTCTTGCGTACTATCCCCTTGTGCATAATAGACAAAGGGAAGCTGCACCAATCTGCCCTCCCCGTTTGAACTATGCGCCAAAGTGATACCCACATTATTTGGTGCAGATTGATTTAATGGAAATTTTTTAAGAATTTTTTGATGGACATCTCTCCAATCTCCCCTATCTTTCAGAATAATGCGTACACCAATCAAGTCAGTAATAACATTCTTATAGTTACCGCCACTGATATCCAGATATCCCATTTCCGCTTTACGATAATAACTATAGCGTTTTGTAATCACCTTTTCTAATAAACTATCTCTCGCCTTTATCCGGCTGGTTTGCAAGTAGATACCTTGAATTTCACTTAACTCCTTTAGAAAATCAGCCTGAATACTTCCTAACTTCTGCTTGCATACCCGTGTATAATCCTCATAGATATCTTTGCATATGTCTTTTATACGAGATTCACGCCCATTTTCATTATCAGCTTCATCCAAATACTTTACATAATTTTCAAGCCGCTTCTTCTTTATAAATGTTGTCCAATAACTGTTCCAGTCTTTTCCTTGACCCATATTTTTCCTCTGTACACAATAATCATAAATTCATGCTAACACAAAAAGGAACTAGAGGCAAGACATTTTTTTTAACTACAACCCCTATTTTCGGCGGCCGCTCTTAATGATAGGACTTAGCGGTTTGTAAATCAAGAGCGTCACCACAGACACACTGACCCCTTTGATCAGATTCAAGGGCGCCACACAGGCAGCCACAAAACTGACAAGATCCCCCTCTCTCGCCAGCGGATTGACTTTGCTTCCCATCAGCAGAATATCCTCCAGCGGCAAGCCGTAAAGCTTGGAGAAGGCAGGAATCAGATAGACCGCGTTGAAGGCTGTGCCGAACACTGTCATAACTAGCGTTCCCACCACACAACCGACCATAGCATTTTTCTTGCTCTTGCGGAAGGCGTACACCACCGACGCCGGCAGGATAAAACTACAGCCTACCGCAAAATTGGCCAAATCTCCCACAAATGCCGTGCTGGTTCCTTTCATAACAAGCTTTAAGAGAATCTTGACAAACTCCATCATCACTCCGGCCACGGGACCAAAGGCAAAGGTTCCGACCAAAATCGGAAGTTCGCTGAAATCAAGCTTGTAAAAGGGCGGTGCAAAGGGCAACGGGATCTCAAAGAGCATCAATACCGCCGACAAAGCGGAAAACATACCGATCATTGCCACCTTTCTGGTGTCAAAAATCCGCTCTTTGACGCCCTGCTTGCGCTGTGCGGCCTTTTCTAAGATAAGGGCCACTACAAACAGCATGACGATCACTCCCACAAAACCCAGCACAGTAGAGACATTTGAAGTCACATCTTTCCAAAAAACATTCATTTTCTTTCCTCCTCATATGATAAGTTAGTCGGAAAATTCTTCTGCTCGTGCACATAAAACCGGCAAGTGCCAAATGCTCGTGCAGGCACGGCACTTGGCTCATTGCTCGCAGGCATCAAAATAACCCCGAGTATATATACTCGGGGTTGTGATGATCCTTGCGCGCTACCTGGCGTTTTCTGTGCGGTTCTCGACAGAGACGCAATAGAATAACACCAGATATTCTTCTTCCATCCAGACTTTACTGTTGGTCCCGGAGTCGCACCGGGTCAGCTATGTTGCCATAGGTCGCGGACTTTACCGCCAGTAGGGAATCGCACCCAACCCCGAAGAATTTTCTGTAAAACATCTTACTCCCTCTCCGCGCGGATGTCAACTGCCTTTTCTGGCACATCACTGTGCCTTGATCTTCATAGTCAGCGCAATCCTCTTTTTGGGCAAGTCCACGCTGATGACCTGCACATCCACGATATCACCCACGCTGACCGCCTCCAGCGGGTGTTTGATATAGCGGTCCGTGATCTGAGAAATATGTACCAATCCATCCTGATGCACGCCGATGTCCACAAATACGCCAAAGTCTATGACATTGCGCACAGTCCCCTTCAAGATCATGCCGGGTTTTAAGTCTTTCATATCCAGCACGTCACTCCTGAGAATGGGCTTGGGCATGTCGTCTCTGGGATCTCTGGCGGGTTTCTCCAACTCCTTGAGGATATCCGTCAGCGTGATCTCTCCTATACCCAATTCTTCCGCCAGCTTCTTCTTATCTTTGACTCGTTTCTCCAGAGAAGAGACGTTGTTTTCATAAATATCTTTCGTTATTTTTTGTTTCTCCGAGGCGTTTCCGGCTTTTTGAGGCTTCTTTTGCTCCGCCTCCAGGGTCATGCCTCCCATGGCTGCGGCCAGAGCCTTCCCCATAGCGGTGTTGGTGTTTCTCACCTGTATCCCTTGTTTTCTCTGTGCCGGTCTGCTGGGGGCGGTTCCTTTTTCGTCCACCACAGCAGAGCGCTTCTCGGAAGTTTTCTCGGCCGCCTTTTTCTGCGCCGCCTTGACATCCTCCATGGTCATGCCCAGCTTTTCGAGCAGTTTTTGCGCCGCCTCATAAGATTCCGGATGGACACTTGTGGCGTCCAAGGGATTGTCCCCATCCAGAATACGCATAAATCCGGCGCATTGTTCATATGCCTTGGGCCCCAGCTTCGCCACATTTAAAAGCTGCTGTCTGTTGGTAAATCTGCCGTTTCGCTCTCTGTAATCCACAATATTTTTGGCTATGGTCTTGCTGATGCCGGAGATATATCCAAGCAGAGAGGCGGAGGCCGTGTTTAAATCCACGCCTACCTTGTTTACGCTGTCCTCCACCACGCCGCCTAAAGCCTCGCTCAATTTTTTCTGGTTCATGTCATGCTGATACTGTCCCACGCCGATGGACTTGGGATCAATCTTCACCAGCTCCGCCAGCGGATCTTGCAGCCTGCGGGCGATGGAGGCCGCGCTCCGCTGCCCCACGTCAAACTCGGGAAATTCTTCTGTCGCCAATTTGCTTGCGGAGTACACCGAAGCACCCGCCTCGTTGACGATCACATATTGCACAGGTCTGTCCAGTTCCTTTAAAAGCTCCACAATGACCTGCTCGGACTCTCTGGAGGCCGTGCCGTTGCCCACGGAGATCAAATCCACCTGATACTTTTTGATCAGACGCTTCAACTCCGCCTTAGCCTCCGTCACTTTGTTCTGAGGCGCAGTGGGGTAAATCACTTTGGTGTCCAGCACCTTGCCGGTGGCGTCCACCACCGCCAATTTACAACCGGTGCGGAAAGCGGGATCCCATCCCAACACCACTTTTCCCGCGATGGGCGGCTGCAGCAAAAGCTGCTCCAGATTCTTGCCAAACACGGCGATCGCGCCGTCCTCCGCCTTCTCTGTCAGTTCGTTGCGGACTTCCCTTTCGATAGCAGGTGCTATTAAACGTTCGTAACTGTCCTGAATCGCCGCCTTGATGAGCGGGGTCGTGTAGGGGTTGTCCGAAGTCAGGTTCATCTTTTCCAAATATCGCAGAATACGCTCCGTGGGCGCATTGACCTTCACGGTAAGCATCTTCTCCGCCTCGCCTCGATTCAGCGCCAGCACCCGATGACCCGCGATCTTTTTCACAGGCTCCTCAAACTGATAGTACATCTCATAGACGCTCTCCGCCTTCTCGTCCTTGGCTGCGCTGACGACTACGCCCTCCTCCATGGTGGCGTTGCGGATATAGAGCCTGTAATCCGCTTCGTCGGAAATGCTCTCCGCCAAGATATCCTGCGCCCCCTGAATCGCTTCCTCCACAGAACCCACGCCCTTCTCCTCGGATACATAGGCCGCTGCGGCCTCCTCTATGGGCGCTTTCGCATCCTGCGCCTTGATGTATTCCGCCAAACCGTCCAATCCTTTTTCTTTCGCCACACTGGCTCTGGTCTTTCTCTTGGGACGGTAAGGGCGGTACAGATCCTCTACCACCACCATGGTCTGCGCTGTCAGAATCTTATCTTTTAACTCTTCCGTCAGCTTGCCCTGCTCCTCGATACTCTTGAGCACCTGACTTTTTTTGTCCTCCAGTCCTCTCAAATAGGTAAGCCGCTCGTCCAGATTCCGCAACTGCTCATCGTTGAGGGAGCCTGTCGCTTCCTTGCGGTATCGGGAGATAAAAGGGATCGTGTTGCCCTCGTCGATCAGCTTGACCGCCGCCTCGACCTGCCATTTCTCCACTTTGAGTTCTTCTTTGATCACCTGTATAATATCCATTTGTACACCTCTCTATCGCTTCTTACAAAATCATTCAAACGATTATATTATACTGGAAAAGCAGGTGGTTTTTCAAGCAGAAATAAAACTCACCAATCACCTTTCGTATGTCAGCTCACAGTAGGCAACGGTCTTTCGATCCCAGGTATAAGTAATCATAACCTCCTGATTCGCGCCGCAGATCACCGAAGGATAGCAGAAATTTCCCTGCGTGGTCTCAAGATCAACTAAGCGCTCAAACGTCTCTCCGTTATCCCCAGAGACCGCCACGGACAGAGGCGTGCGGGAGCCTTTGAACATACCGGGATAATTCTCCCTCGGATTGTACACGAGCACGATATCTCCGTTACCCATCCTGACCAGATCGATCCCGCTGTTGTTGTGAGGAAGTCCCGTGTCGTAAGCCGTACACCAGGTACGCCCGCCGTCTCCTGAATCGCTGCGGAAAATGCGAGACGAGGTGCTTCGCAGAAACATGTGCACCTCTCCGGTTTCATCCTGCCACAGCGTGGGTTGAATCACGCCTTTCCCGTAGATATGGTACTTATTGTAAGGGCGATTCATGGCGCGCACGTCGATGCCGGCCCTCCGCAGGGGCACCATGCGGCTCATCTCCCAGGTAGCGCAGTCATCCGTGGAGATGTCTACGAAAGCGTCCCACAACTCTCCCTCAAAAGAAGCAGGTGCGAGGACGGTTCCGTCCGCCAGACGGATAGGCTTATTCTTCACGGGGCCCCTGCCGCCCTGCTCATCCCCGGGCACCAACTCTTTGGGTTCGGAGAAAGTGACGCCGTTGTCGCTGCTTTCCACATACCATGTCTTCCAAGTGGGAATGGTCGGCCCTACCTTGTAGAACAGGATGATGGAATCGTCCTCCCTGCGGAAAAGCACAGGGTTCCAGGTGGCCACTCCCCTCACGTCCGCCACAACCCTTGGCGTCTCCCATATGCCGTTCACTCTGCGGGAAAGCCAGATTGCCACGTCCGGAGCCTTTTCCCAGCTTCCGCCGAACCACGCGGCCACCACGGTTTTGTCCGCCGCCTGTACAAGCGTGGAAGCATGTCCGCTGTCAAACGCCCTCTCCTCTTCCACGATCAGTTCCTTTACCATACTTTTTACTTTCATTCTTTCCTCCGATTTCTGCAGTATCACGCCGGTATACTGCCACTTTCCTCCGCCGCTGTCATCCACAATGCTTCCTGATCTCCTCCGTCAACTCTCCGAACAGTTCCATTTCACACATCAGGGTGTCATTCATCCCCTTGCCATCCAGCCTCCTGCAGTAAGTGTCAATGGGAAGCTTCTCGCACTTCTGAAGGTAATACTTCGCGTTCATGGGATAGTATCTGCTCTCCGCCCAGGAAGCCACCGTCAGGAAACCCTGCAGGAGACGGATATCCGCATCCATGGTATGGTCACACAGATATGCATAGAGATCCGTATGGAAATTCGCCATGACGCCGCTGAAGCCGTGCACCCCGCAGAGAAGCGATTCCAAAAGGGTCGCGCTGTTGGCATTGTAGATTTTTAAATTCGTGCCTTGTACCGCCGTCAACCTCTGCTTTATTGTCTCAAGATCACAACAGGTATCCTTCAGGAAATAAAACCTCCCTGTCCGGGCGCATTTCCCTAGGTTATCGAGAGAAATCAACCGCTTATACGGATAAGGACATTCGTAAAAACCCAAGGGAATCTTCTCGTCAATCTCACGCAGGAAGTTCTCGCAGCGCTTCATCCATACCGCGTCGCTTTCGTCCGCCGAAGCAAACTGATTCGTGATCAGGATCACCGCATCCACTCCGGTCTCCGCCATGCGGCGGGTCTCCTCGATCTGTTCCTCCACAGTGTCACAGATGTTGCCGCAGGCGATCACAGGCACTCTGCCGCCTGCGTATCGCACCACTGCCCGAGCCGTCTCAAGGCGTTCCTCCAAACTCAGGAAAAACATCTCGCTAGACTGGCAGATTGCAAACAGTCCCCTGCTGCCTCTTACTATATACCAGTCCGTCAGAGCCTTCAATCCCTCGTAGTCCACTTCGCCGTTCGGTTGAAACGGCGTCAGCATCACCGGCCATACGCCTCCGGGAAATTTTCTTGTCTCCATATCCTCCTCCCTTTCTCGTTACCATAGATCAAATCGATGTCCGCCTAGCGATACATAGGGCCGTAAGCCGCACATGCCCTGTAGTCCTGTCCTTCCTTATCCATTCCAAATGCGTTCCATGCGGCGGGACGGAAGATTTTCTCCTCCGGCACATTGTGCATGCATACGGGAATACGCAGCATGGAACACATGGTAATCAAATCCGCGCCCACATGCCCGTAGCTGATAGCGCCGTGGTTTGCCCCCCAGTTGTTCATCACATCATAAGCGCTCCTGAAAGGCCCCTCCTTCCCATCACATCTGGGTGCAAACCAAGTGCACGGCCAAGTGTAATCCGTGCGCTTCCAGAGGATGTCCGTCACCTCTTCCGGCAGCTTTACAGTCCAACCCTCGGCAATCTGCACCACCGGCCCCAGACCTTTCACCAGATTCAAGCGGATCATGGTCACAGGCATCTCCACTTCCGTCACAAATCTGGAAGAATACCCTCCTCCGCGAAAATAACCGAAATCCGCCTCGTTCCAGGTGGTCGCCTCCAACATTGCTTTCTGATCCTCCTCTGTGACCTCATACCAGGGTTTCATCACGCCATTGCCCGAAGCATCCTTAGACTGTCCACTTGCATCCAGACACGCCGCACCGGAATTGATCAGGTGGATAAAACCGCCCGCATCCTTCGCAACGCCCTCCAACTCATAACCCGTCGCTTTCTTCACAGCCTCCGGACTCCAGTAGGTGCGCACATCCGCAAAAATCTGCGCCCTGTTGGTCAAAAGCTTCAGGAAAAGCATCCCCAGACCGTTTAAGGTATCATTCTCTGTAGCCAGTATATACGGCTCTCTCGCTCCGTTCCAGTCGAAGGTTGTGTTGAGCAGAGCCTCCGCAAAATCGCAGTTCGGATAGTAGTCCGTCCACTGACGCTGTCCCTGAAAACCCGCGGCGATGGCATTGTGCCCGGCCATCTCCTCCTCACGGCCCGCCGGAAGGTTCTTGTTGCCGCTCATGAGATCCTTAATAATACACATCATCTTGACCACAAATTTCCAGTCCTCTTCCTTTTCCTCGAGCGTCTTCTGAATCTCGGGAGGGTTCTTGTCAAATCCCTCCTTACAGTGTTCCCTCGTCCATTTATAAGCCTTCTCAAACTCCTCTTTGTCGTAAATCTCCTGATTCATGCGGCGGATAATCTCCACCTCATCCACGGACTCCACACGCATACCAAGATATTCCTCGATAAAGGCCGGATCGATGATGGAGCCGCCAATTCCCATACAGATAGAGCCAATCTGCAGATAGGACTTTCCTCTCATGGAGGCAACTGCCACTGCGGCGCGTCCGAAGCGAAGAAGCTTCTCCCGCACATCCTCCGGTATATCCGTCGCATCCGCCTCCTGTACATCATGTCCGTATATTCCGAAAGCGGGCAGGCCCTTCTGGGCATGGGTAGCCAGCACGGAAGCCAGATAGACCGCGCCGGGGCGCTCTGTTCCGTTGAATCCCCACACTCCCTTGATGGTATTCTTCGCCATATCCATGGTCTCCGCTCCATAACACCAGCAGGGAGTCACTGTCAGCGTGACCGCCACGCCCTGACTCTCAAAATAGTCCGCGCACTGAGCGGCCTCCGCCACACGGCCGATGGTTACGGGTGAGATCACCACCTCCACTGGCTCTCCGTCGCTGTATCTTAAGTTCTCCTCATAGAGCTTCTTTGCGGATCGGGCCATGTTCATGGTCTGTTCCTCCAGAGACTCCCTCACCTTCAGATACCCCCTTCTGGCGTCGATAACCGGACGAATACCGATTACAGGATTTTTTCCAATCAATCTGTTTTCTGGCATAATTTTACTTCCTTTCTGCCTTTACCGGCACTTTTTATTTCATTATTACTTCATTCTCTGCTACATCCTTTTTGTCGGCTGTCTTTGCTCACAGTTCCCTGATAATCTCGATAGCGCCCATAAGTCCGTAAGGGGCCAGCAGGTAATCTTCGGAGTAGACTTCCGCAGAAGGGCAGAAGCTGGCGGCGCTTGTACTGGCCGGCTTTTCTTTCAGGTGGAAGGGGCCCATCATATTCCGCGGACTTCCCACCACTTCCGCCTCAATGGTATTTTCTCCCGGGCGAAGCCATTTTTCAATGGAAATCCTTCTCTCAAAATTCCATGGAAGGATAGTCTCGCTGCCGTTGACCCGCACCTTCACACAGATGCCCTCTGTGGGCGGCAGTCTGAGCCAGACTTTCTCCCCGTCCGAGATTTCCTCCCTCCTGTATTCTACTTGATAAATCACATTTCCACAATAATGCCGCAGACCATGCTCCGTCCAGTTTCCCGCGCAAAGTTTCTCCGGAAGCGCCGTGAGGCATCTCTGTGCGTCCACTCCGAACGCGCCCGTCAGATAGATATTTTCCAGCTCCATGTCGTTGCGGTACTCGCAGATCAGGAGCAACTCATTTTCCCCCTGCACAATTTCCGGCAGCTTCCACTTTTGAATTTCTTTGTCCAGAAACCACCCGTCCATTTCCCGTAGAATCTCCTCCCCATTCAGGAATATGCGAAACTCCTCCGGCCGCTCCAGGGCAACCGCCGCACCACTGATCGGCAGATGAGAGGTAAAACGAAAAATCAGTTCCACCGGCGTCCCGTTCCCCGGATGCGGCTTGTCGATCCATTTATAGCGCTGTTCGATTCCGTTACGGTAAACAGGGCGCATTTTCAGAGCTTCCCGAATCTCTTTTTGGGCCTGCCACACCTCCATCTCTCCCAACCATTCGTCTCCGTTCATCCGGTATCTGCATCTGTCCAGCGTCAGAACATTTCCGCGGTTGAGGCGGTAGGAGAACGGGCCTTCATATTGCAGTATCTCCGTCTTTTTCTCTCTCAGGCCAAACAACGCCGAACCCGTCTTTTCCAAATGCACCTGCATGCCGGCGGCGCCCTCTACATCGTTTCCGCAGGAAACCTCGGTCACTTCTCCGCTCAATAGATCCATCCGCATGATTTCTGCATGGAATCCCAGCTTCACCGTCACGTCCGCCGTTCTGCCGCGGCTATTGTTCACAAGGAACAGGTAGTATTCCTCCCCCTTCTTCCGCAACTGGCACAGGACATCCCCGCACTCCTCTCCGTCAACATTCTCCACATGGATTCTGCGATAGGGTTCCAGACTCTTTGCCAGTTCCTCTCTGCTATCCACCGTGCGCCAATTTCTGTGGGTTTCCAGCTTCTCCAAAATATCCCTGTGTTCCCTACTTGCTCCCACCAGATGCGCGCAGGGCGTCATAGCATAGATGAACCCGCCCTGTTCCATGTACTCCAGAAGCTTTTCCGCGGTGGAGAGAAGCATGGTATCCATGGGCGGCAAAACCACCGCACGGTAAGCGGCCTCTCCGATTACGAATTTCCCCGAATCTATTCTACCGTATTTCTGGATAATCAGTTCATCTCCCAGATCGCAATCCAGGTGCCTGCGCATCAGGTATTCGATCAGTCCGTTGAAGCGCTCTCCGTATTCATTGATTGCCGGCACATCTCTCTCCCCGCGCCTTTTTGGATTTCCATAAGGGTTCACACCCAGTCTGGACCACGCCGTGGAAACCGGATGCAGCAGGAGAATATCCCTGACCGCGTCACCCTGCTCCAACACTGCCGACAGTCTGGCAAAATAGTCGTCCACAATCCGGTTTTCTCTCCACCATGTGGTATTGTAGTTAAAACACGGGGGATAATCCCTTTTTCTGCACCCTCTCAGACTGTAATGCATCAAATGTTGGCATCGTCTGTTCACCCCCAGAACATATTGCCAGTCGCCCATCCATTTCTGGCCCTCAAAGGTAAAATCCCAACCCGTACACCCGTAGGTCTCTGTGATGACATGCTTTTTTCCCAGTTGGCGCGCCACACTGGTACACTGTTTTACCGTCATATATTCATTCGTCTGCTCACAGAGCATGTCGATGCCCGGCACATGCATATACTGATAATGCGGCATAACCGCACCGTTTACCCTGGTGCTGAGTCCCAATTTGTCCTCCTGCAGGAAATGGCCCGTAAACAAGAGACGGTTCTCCTCACACCATTCCCCCAGCGTCTTAAAATAGCTCTCCCCGTACCTCTGGGCGATGCTGCACCAGTAATCGTGCCTTATTTCAGGAGAATTTTCCCCGTGAAAATAGAACAGCGGCAGCACGTCCAAAAAATCGTATCCCATCCGCTCTTTAAAAAAAGCCCCGTAACCGTAAGTCCATGGAATCCAGCTTTTCTTCTCCCCAAAATAGGAGAACCTGTCGTTGAGGCTCGGCTCGTCGGTAAAAATACCTCTTATCGTTTTCCCGAACTCCTCCCCTACTGCTTTTCGGTATTTCTCATGCGTCTCCCGGATGAACTTCCGCACACAGTCAGGGTTTAAGTTGTCCGGAGGCGCTTCGTTGTTAAACCACTCGCTGGGCGCCGAGACCTCCAGACGCACCGCCAGAACCACCTCATTGTCCCCAAAGGGTTCCTCTTCGCCCATCTCCAGACGCCGATAGCTCACGAGACTGTCCCCGCATATCTTTGCTCCGTAAACCGCCAAAATTCCCACCGCTTCATCCCCAGAGGTCTTTTTGGGTCTGATTTCCTTTTCGTACAGCTCGCCGTAAGCGGCGGCGGGGAGAATTTCCATGGCCAATCCCTTGCAGCGGTATGCGTCGCCACAAGAGGTCACTCTGCCGCCCGCTGTCCCTGAGGGCCATCTGTCCTCGTCGTACAGCCACGCATAGATACCCTGAACCTTGGCCTCCTGCACCACGGCTTTCACGCAGTTCATCCATTGCTCCCCCAGATAATCGGTCTCCAGGCCTTCCCGGGAGTGAATGAAGAATCCCCCTACGCCGGCCTCCTTCATCTGGCGAACCTGACATCTCAGCTCTTCCTCATCCAACTTTGCGTTCCAGGCCCAAAAGGGTATGGAACGCTTGTCCGCTCCGGGCATCCTAAATTCCTTTCTCAAAGCTTCGTCCATACAAACCTCCCCTCTTTCGGGCAGATTTCGCCCTGATCTGCCTTCTTTTTGTAAAACATGATATCGTAACATTCAGCCATATATTGCTTTTTTTATGTAATATCAGTATAATACATTCATACTTTATGAGTCATTCGATATTGTATTCAGTACGATTTTATAATTTTATTGTCGCAAAGTAAAGGGAGTCACATATATGGCAGCTTCCAGACAAAAAAACATTCCATTCCCCGCGCAGGAAATATTTGACGATTATCTGTGGCAGAAGGACAAACAGGTGATTACCAGAGACGTACACCATCTCTCCGGACTCGGCAACTTTACCCACTGGAGGCTGAACACTTCGGAACCCCCGACTTCCATGCATTTTCATTCCGACATGATGGAGATACATTGTATGGTAAAGGGAAAGCGTGTGTGTATACTCGAGAATAAGGGACAGCCGAAATCCTATAACATCATGGGAAACGAGGTGTTTCTCACATTTCCCTATGAGTTGCACAGCACAGGTTCCCTGCCGCAGACACCCTGCGAGTTCTACGCCCTGCAGCTCATCACAAGGGAGCGGGACAATCTTCTGGGCCTGAACCAGGAGTACAGCAACGCGCTCTGCGACCGGCTTCTAGCCTTAAAATACAGGCGTCTGACGCTGTCCGTCTCCGCCCTGCAGCAGATCCGCACGGCTTTTCATCTGTTCAGCAGCGCTGACCCGCACGATATCCATACAGGTGTACAATATCTCTCCTGTTTCCTGCACAATCTCATCTATCTGCAGCCTATAGGAGACGAGATCGTCCGTCCCATTGATACATCCATGCAGCGCACGCTGGATTATGTAGAAAAGAATTTCAACCGTGCGCTGTCCCTGGCGGAGTTGGCCAAGATCTCCGGCTATTCTCTCTCCCGCTTCAAAGCGAAGTTCAAGGAGGAGGTAGGAATTACTCCGGCAGAGTTCATCACTCTGCAGAAAATAGAAAAAGCCAAGACCCTGTTAGAGACCTCGAACTCGTCCATAACGGATCTGGCTTTCGATCTCGGCTTTTCGTCCAGTAATTATTTTTGTTCCGCATTTAAGAAGCAGACCGGCATCAGTCCTTATCAGTACCGGAAAAAACAGCAGGCGCAGATATACTGACCGATGTCAGTCAGGAAGATTCTGTGGATAAAACTGCGGAAACGCAAGGGTGGTTTTGTATTGCTTAGCAAAGAAAAAAGTGGTAAAATACAAAAAAGACATCTGATGAAGGAGTAGTAGAATATGGAATATAGCGGCGGTCAATACAATAACATGCGTAACCGTTCTGTTGACGGTTTTGCCGTCGCATCAATGATCTGCGGTGTTCTCTCGCTGGTGTTGTGCTGCTCCGCCCTTTTGTCGCTTGCTCTGGGCGCGATGGGTATTCTCTTCGCCGTCCTCTCAAACCGCAAGGGAAAAGCTATGCCCGGCATGAGCATCGCCGGCATCTCCACCTCCATAGTCGGCATGGCGCTGGGGCTTTTTATGAGCTTCTATTACATTTTTGCAGCTATGCTGCCAGGTATGTTGCGGCAGCCCGAATTTCGTGATCAGATGGACTCCCTTTACGAGGAAGCCTACGGCATGGACATGGACGAATTTATGGAACGATTCTACGGCATGGATCTGGATGAGTTCCTGGACAATTTTTAGATGAAAAAGGAGTGATCATTATGTCAGGTTTAAACGCAATCGGAGGCGGCAGCCCCTATTTTTCTCTGACAGGACAGTTAAACTATGGCGGCGCATTTTCTTCGCTTGCGCGTCAGAACCCCTACGGCGGTACGAGTCCCTTAGAGGACATCCCGCTCCCCGGCATGGAGGATCCGGAAGCGGAGGCCAAGAAAAAGGCGGGTATCGAAGATCCTTCCGAAGAGTGCCAGACTTGTAAGAACCGCAAATATAAGGACGGTTCGGATGAGATGGTATCCTTCAAGTCCCCCACTCACATCTCCCCGCAAAATGCGGCTGCGGCTGTCCGCTCCCACGAGCAGGAGCATGTGTCCAACGCCTACTCCAAGGCCGCTCAAAATAACGGCAAAGTCTTAAAGGCATCTGTCTCCATCCATATGGCGGTATGTCCCGAATGTGGGCGCAGCTATGTGGCCGGCGGCACCACGCACACGCAGATCAAGTATTACAACGAGGATACCCCTTATCAAAAAGAGTTGAAATCTGCGGACAGAGCCAAATATGTGGGAATGAATCTGGATGTGGCCGTGTGACGGCAGAAGGTTTTGGCTTTGGATCCGCAGACCACACAGAAATGAGGACGACCATGAACCAGCACACAAAAATTTCCGACTTGAAAAATAACGCGAAGGGACTGTTGGACGGAAGATGGCGGACCCCCGTGCTCGCCGCCTTCCTTTCTACCGCGATCTGCTTTGCCTTAGAAGCGCTCTTTATCGTTTCGATGGTTTTCTGGACAGGCAATGGTATGGCGGGCAAGGAGGCCCTGTATTATGTGATTCTGTTTGTATTCTCTTTTCTTTTGAGCATCTTGTCTACGCTCTTGGAGATCGGCAGCTATTTTCTCCTGCTCAAATTGATCAGCGGGCAAGCATACTCCGTCTCTGACCTGTTTATGGCGTTTTGCAAAGATCCGGGGCGCTCCGTGACCGTTGTGGTGATGGCAACTCTGCTCCGATTAGTGTGTCTTTTACCGTACTATATATGCAGCTACCTGTTTCAACACAACCCGATTTTGTTCTTGAGCTTTTTGATGTTCGTGTGCCTGATCGCGGGGTTTGCAGTCTATATTCCTCTCACCCTGTCGCTTTGCATGTCCCCGCTTTTGCTTCTGGACTTTCCCCAATACAGCGCATCGGACATCCTTCGCTACAGCGCGCGGATTATGAACGGGAACAAGGGCAGGCTGTTCCTGTTGGAACTGAGTTTCCTGCCCCTGAATATCTTATGTGTCTTTTCTTTTGGCATCGGTAATCTGTGGCTGATGCCGTACATGCAGACGACGATCGTTCTATTTTACTTGGATATCATCAAAGCGCAGCAGACGACACCATTTAATTCCTAGTGTTATTTATCCATTTCAGATATCCGTTGATCAACGGGTCGATCGCGCCGTCCAGCACAGCGTCCACATTTCCGGTCTCCACATCCGTGCGATGGTCTTTTACCATGGTGTAGGGCTGCAGCACATAAGAACGGATCTGATTCCCCCAGCCGATCTCCTTGACCTCTCCTCTGATATCAGAAAGCTTCTCCACATTCGCCTCCTGCTTTAAGAGAAACAGCTTGGCCTTCAACATCTGCATCGCCTTGTCCTTGTTCTGGAACTGGCTTCTCTCGTTCTGACATTGTACCACCGTCCCTGTGGGAATATGCGTGATACGCACCGCCGAGGAGGTCTTGTTGATATGCTGTCCGCCCGCGCCGCTGCTTCGGTAGGTGTCGATGCGCAGGTCCTTCTCATCGATCTCCACATCTAAATCCTCCTGGATATCCGGCATCACATCCAGAGACACAAAGGAGGTCTGCCGCTTACCCTGCGCGTTAAAGGGCGAAATGCGCACCAGACGGTGCACGCCTCTCTCCGACTTCAGATAACCGTAGGCATTTACGCCGTCAATCTGAAACGTCACCGATTTGATACCCGCCTCGTCGCCGTCCAGATAATCCAACACTTCCACGTGGAACCCCTTTCGCTCTGCCCATCTAGTGTACATCCGATAGAGCATGCCGCACCAGTCGCAGCTCTCCGTGCCGCCCGCGCCCGCATTGAGACGCAGAATGGCATTGTTCTTGTCATACTCGCCTGACAAAAGCGTGCCGATGCGCAACTCCTCAAACTTCTCCAGAAACTCATCCATCTCGCCGCGGATCTCCGCCGCCATGGACTCGTCCTCCTCCTCGTTGCCCATCTCGATGAGCGTCAGGATATCGTCGTACTGCGAAGAGAGCTTCTCGATCTCCTCCACCGTATCCTTCAAATTTTTCAGCTCTTTCATCTTTTGGTTGGAGCGATCGGGATCATCCCAAAAACCCGGCGACTCCATCTCCATCTCCAACTCTTCGACCCGCTTCACCTTGTCAGCGAGGTTAAAGTGAATCCCTCACTTCCGCTAATGGTGTCTCGTAGGCTAAAAGCTCTGTCTTCATCTGATCCAGTTCTACCAATAACGTCACCTTCTTTCTCTAATTTAATACCATGTGTTGTTTATTTTCTGCCACAGCACTGCTTGTATTTTTTCCCACTTCCACAAGGGCAGGGATCATTGGGGTAAATTTTGGCATTGTCACGCCTTACCGGCCCCTTGGGCGCCGAGTCGTCCTTGTTGGTGCCTGTTACGCGCGCCACCTGCTCGCGTTCCACCTTCTGCTCCACTTTGATGTGGAACAAAAGCCTGACCGTCTCCTCCTTGATGTTCTGCGTCATCTCCTCAAACATCTCATAGCCGCTCATCTTGTACTCCACCACGGGATCTCTCTGACCGTATGCCTGTAATCCAATCCCCTGGCGAAGCTGATCCATATCGTCGATATGATCCATCCACTTGCGGTCGATCACTTTCAAAAGCACCACGCGCTCCAGCTCTCTGATCTGTTCCGGATCGGGGAACTCCGCCTCTTTGCTCTCATAGAGCTTGACAGCCTCCTCCTTGAGCTGCTGTTTCAAGCCGCTTTTCTTGGGTTTGGTCACGCGCGCCGCCGTCACAGGCTGCAGGGGAATCGTGGGCAAAAGCAGCGTGTTCAGCTCATTGAAATCCCAATCCTCCACACCGGCGTCTTCATTGATACTGATGTCCACACAGTTCTCCGTGATATCCGTGATCATTTTATAGATATAGTCCCGCATACTCTCGCCGTTTAATACCTTGCGCCGTTCCTCATAGATGATCTCGCGCTGCTCGCTCATCACGCGGTCATATTCCAGCAGATTTTTGCGGATGCCAAAGTTGTTGTTTTCAATCTTTTTCTGCGCCGTCTGAATGGAGCTGGTCAGAGCCTTGTGCTCGATCTCCTGCCCCTCCGGTATCCCCAGGGTGTTGAAAATGCCGATCAGACGCTCGGAGCCAAACAATCTCATCAGATCGTCCTGCAGGGAAATGTAAAACTTGGACTCTCCCGGATCTCCTTGACGGCCGGAACGGCCTCGCAACTGGTTGTCGATACGTCTGGACTCGTGGCGCTCTGTGCCGATGATCTTCAGACCGCCTGCAGCCTTCGCCTCCTCGTCCAACTTGATATCCGTACCACGGCCCGCCATATTGGTGGCGATGGTGACTGCCCCGTGTATACCGGCGTTTGCCACGATCTCTGCCTCAAGCTCATGGAACTTGGCGTTCAGCACTTTATGGGCAATGCCGCGCTTGTTGAGCAGCTTGCTCAACTCCTCACTAGCCTCGATGGTAATGGTGCCCACCAACACCGGCTGCCCCTTGGCATGAGCCTCCTCCACGGCGTCCACAATGGCCTTAAGCTTCTCCGCTCTGGTCTTGTACACAGCGTCCTGCAAATCCTGTCTGATCACAGGCATATTGGTGGGAATCTCCACCACATCCATCCCGTAGATCTCGCGAAATTCGTTCTCCTCCGTGAGCGCCGTACCGGTCATGCCACACTTTTTGTCAAAGAGATTAAAGAAATTCTGGAAGGTGATGGAGGCAAGCGTCTTGCTCTCGCGCTTTACCTTCACATGCTCCTTCGCCTCGATCGCCTGGTGCAGGCCGTCGGAGTAACGGCGTCCCGGCATGATACGTCCCGTAAATTCGTCCACGATCAACACCTGATCGTCCTTCACCACATAGTCCTGATCGCGGAACATCAGATTGTGCGCTCGCAGAGCCAGGATGATATTGTGCTGGATCTCCAGATTTTCCGGATCCGCGTAGTTGTCAATGTGGAAAAATCTCTCCACCTTTTCCATACCTTTGGCCGTCAGATTGACTACCTTGTCTTTTTCATTGACAATAAAGTCGCCCGTCTCCTCCTGCACGATGCCCATGATGGCGTCCATCTTGCTCAACTCCTGCATATCCTCGCCGCGCTTCATCTGGCGCGCCAGCAGGTCGCACATCTCATAGAGGGCGGTAGATTTGCCGCTCTGACCGGATATGATCAAGGGCGTCCTCGCCTCGTCCACCAAAACGGAGTCCACCTCGTCGATAATCGCGTAGTGAAGTCCCCTGAGCACCAACTGCTCCTTGTAAATAACCATATTGTCGCGCAGATAGTCAAAACCAAGCTCATTGTTGGTCACATAGGTGATATCGCAGCCGTATGCGGCCTGTCTCTCCTCGGAAGTCATGCCGTTTAGCACGACGCCCACCGTGAGTCCCAGAAAACGATGCACCTGTCCCATCCACTCGGCGTCGCGCTTCGCCAGATAGTCGTTGACCGTGACCACCTGAACGCCTTTGCCTTCCAGTGCGTTCAGATAGGCCGGCAGAGTGGACACCAGCGTCTTGCCCTCGCCGGTCTTCATCTCCGCAATGCGCCCCTGGTGAAGGATCACACCGCCAATCAACTGCACTCTATAATGCTCCATACCCAGCGCGCGCTTTGCAGCCTCCCGCACGGTGGCGTATGCCTCCGGCAGCAGATCGTCCAAAGTCTCGCCCTCCGCAAGGCGCTTTTTGTATTCCACTGTCTTCGCCGCCAGCTCCTCGTCGGTCATCGCCTGCATGGTGGGACGCAACTCTTCTATTTTATCTACTAATGGCATGATACGCTTCAGTTCCCTAGAACTGTGCGTACCAAAAACTTTCTCAAAAACTTTCATCAAACTCCTCCTTACGCACCGTGACACGGTATGCTTCTCAAGTCGGTACAGGCACTTTGTAGTTTATTGTAACAGATTTGTCGGCGATATTCAACTGTTGGAATCCTTGGGGGAGTAGAAAGTTGGTGATTTGTTACTTTTCCCGGGTCGCAGGCCAGGTGCGTGCCCGCAAGGCAAACAGCCTGAGAACAGCCTTGTTTCGGTCGGGTGTTTTCTAACAGCGCGGAATCAAAATATGGTAACTTTCGGGGCGGGTTCAACGGGCATCCATGCCCGATGAAACCTGAAATGCACATCCATGTGCATTTCCCCCTGGGAGGCTTAACCGCGCTGTAAGAAAACGCTCCGACCTGCACAAGGCTGTTCTCAGGCTGTTTGCCTCGCGGGCACTGGTGTACTTGGCGTGAGTGTGAAAAGTAATTATTGAGACATAAAAAAGTTGTTTTTGTTGAGGATGCAGCAAGTGTCATTGTGCGGAGGGATACTTGTAGAAATTGCGGGATACAGGAGCATAGGTTACAGAGAAAACTTTCTGTGGCGTGAGTCAGATGTGGAGATGAGACTCCGGTGATGCCCGTCCAATGGCGGGCATTGCCGTGCATGAGGCTCATCGGAACGCCTATCTGGCCGTCACAGAAAGTATTCTCTGTAACCTTTGCTCCGTCCCGAAGTCCTTAACTCAAAACCGCAATTCCTCTATGGTTGAATAGTACCTTTGAAAACAGAAACTTAGTGAAAAAAGTTGACTGCACTTCCTTTCTATGTTACGCTTTTTTAGTAATTGTTACCTATGACAATTCAAAGTGAAACGGAGGTTTTACACCATGACCGAAAATACCATTCATCTTTATGTCAATATTTCAGGGCAGGATCCTTGCTATGGCAGTATCGGGGAAGCTCTGGCCGCCGTGGACGGCGGCTTGTCCTCGTCCGTTTCCAAACCGGAAGATCGCGCGGGTTTGGATGAGGCGTCCCGCTCCGCCGCGCAAAGCTTTCCCGCAAAATATTCCGACCTCCCTCCCGTCATTCTACATATCGGGGAGGGTATCTATCGGGAGAAGTTGGTGATCACCAGACCAAATGTGACGCTTTTGGGAGCAGGATGCGACAAGACCCGCCTGGTCTACGGCCAGGGGGCAAAGGAACTGCTGCCCGACGGCAGCAACAGAGGCACTTTCCGCACGGCTTCCGTGCGCATTGCCACGCACGACTTTACGGCAAAGCATCTGACTTTTCAAAATGACGCCGGTTTTGGGCATACGGTAGGACAGGCGTTAGCTCTGTATGTGGACGGCGACCGCATTGTCTTTGAGGACTGTGTGATGCTCGGCAGCCAGGACACGCTCTTTACCGCTCCGCTTCCTCAGAAGGAGGCAAAGCCAGGCGGTTTTACAGGCCCCGGCGAGTCCGCACCCCGTGTTATGGGGCGGCATTATTTCAAGGACTGCCTTCTGCGCGGCGACGTGGACTTTATTTTTGGCGGAGCGATCGCCTACTTTGAGGACTGTGTGATCTTTTCCCAGCTTCCCGGCGACCGGACTCCCCCCGAAAGTCCCGATGATCATTCGATCTACGGCTATGTGACCGCCGCCTCCACCTTCAAGGATCAGCCCTTTGGCTATGTGTTCCAGGACTGTCACTTGGTGAGCGACTGTCCGCCCGCCTCCGTCTACTTGGGACGCCCTTGGCGCGAATGGGCCAAGACTGTCTTTCTGCACTGTGAGCTGGGAGAGCACATCCATCCTTTAGGGTGGCATGATTGGAACAAGGAGCACGGACATTTCTACTATGGAGAATACGACTCCTACGGACCGGGAGCCAATCCCGAAAAAAGGGCTTCCTTCTCCCATCAACTGACGGAAGAGGAAGCCGCAAAATACACGATTGAAAATGTATTGCAGGGTTGGAATCCTGCGGACACTATTTAAAAAGCGTGTTCAACAGTCCTCTCTTGAGGACCTGCACCCCTGTGTTGATCAGGGTGCGCTCAATTTGATTTTTCCTGCGCTCGGCAGCCCGCTCTTTCTTTTTCTGCGCGGCTGCCTGTTCTTTTGCCTTCTGTTTCTCAAACTCCGCCTTCTCCTTCTCGAACTGAGCACGCTCCGCATCCAGTTGATCTTGCTTCGCCTGCTGCTCGGCCATTTCTCCCAGGACCTCATAGGCCGATTCGTTGTCCACCATTTGATCGTAGCGGCTCATGCCGTCCCGCTCCATCAGGCTTTTCCTAGTCGCGGGATCCACAGGCCCCATCAAACTCTGCGGGCAGATGATGGATGTCCGTTTGGCGATCTCCGGCACACCCTTCTCGTCCAAAAAGGATATCAACGCCTCTCCCACGCCCAGCTCCATGATCACATCCTCCGCGCGAAAAGCGGGGTTCTCACGCATGGACTGTGCCGCCGCGCGGACAGCCTTTTGCTCGGAAGGGGTGTATGCCCGCAGCGCGTGCTGCACGCGATTGCTGAGCTGAGCCAGCACAGAATCCGGAATATCTCCCGGACTTTGTGTGACAAAGTAAATGCCCACGCCCTTGGAGCGGATCAGCTTCACCACCTGCTCGATCTTCTGTACCAACACCTTCGGCGCATCGGAAAACAGCATATGGGCCTCGTCAAAGAAAAACACCAGCTTGGGTTTTTCCATATCGCCCGCCTCGGGCAGACTCTCAAAAAGCTCCGCCATCATCCACAAGAGAAAGCTGGCATACAGCGTGGGGTTTCTCACCAACTCTCCACAGTCCAAAATATTGACCATTCCTCTGCCTTCCGCGTCCGTGCGGATCCAATCCATGATATCCAGATCGGGTTCCCCGAAAAACAGATCGCCTCCCTGATTTTCCAGGGGGATCAGCGCGCGCAGGATCCCTCCCACGGACTGAGAAGTGATATTTCCATAGGTGGAAGCATACTCTTTTTTGTGCTCATTCACATAGTCCAGAATCGCTCTCAGATCTTTTAGATCGATCAACAATAACCCCTTATCATCCGCAATGCGAAACACAATGTTCAGCACGCCCTCCTGGGCGGGCGTCAATCCCAGGATGCGGGAGATCAGCTCTGGCCCCATATCCGAGACCGTAGCGCGGACGGGATGTCCGTTCTTTTGGTAGATATCCCAAAAACATGTGGGATAAGCTCGATAGGAAAAGCTCTCCCTGACACCAAACTTGTCAATGCGCGCTTCCATGCTCTCCGACGGCGCACCGGGAGACGCCAGTCCTGACACATCCCCCTTCACATCACACAAAAACACCGGCACGCCTGCGTCGGAAAAAGATTCCGCCATCGCCTTCATGGTAATGGTCTTACCTGTGCCGCTGGCTCCCGCGATCAAGCCGTGCCTGTTGCACATATTTAGCTGCATGGTCACACGCTGTCCGTCCGCAAGTCCCATGTAGATCGTTTTGTCTATATACATATCCTTCTCCTCATTTCCGGCGTTTGATCGGCATTTTCACTGCTTTTTGTCTCTTCGCCGTCTTCGATCAGCTTTTTCTGCGCGGCGCTCATGCCTCGTCATACAGTTTTTGTATAAACTCTTTGCATTGAACGTTGTTCTCCGGCGTTGTGTCCTCCAATGTAGCGTGAATAAAAGGCTTCCTCGTCTTCATAAACTTGATCAGGGAAGTGTAATCCATCTGCCCCAAGCCTGCGCCCACGGACTTTAACTTTCCATCCTCCGCCACATAGTCCTTGATATGAACCATGGCCACATCCTCGCCCAACAGCTCTATGGCCTCGTCCACGATGGCAACCTGCTCCTGATAATTACAGATATCCAAAAGATTCACGGGGTCTAAGATGATCTGCAAGTTGGGAGAGGCAATCTCATCCAGCACCCTGCGGGCACGGACAGGATTGCACACGATATGCTTCCAGACCGGCTCAATCGCTATCACGACCCCCATCTGCTCCGCGTATTTGACCACGGGCCGCAGATTGGTGATGAAAGTCTTAAGAGCCTCCTCCCCGTGGCACTCCGGCACATGGGTGTAAGTCTCGTTGGGCGCGCCGGTCTCCGTGCCTACCACGCCGCATCCCAGCCAGGACGCAAAACGGATATGCGCCATATAGCGGTGCACGGTCTTTGCCAACTGCTCCTTGTTGGGATTGGCCAGATTCAGGTAACAACCCAGCACCGCGATATCTACCTGGTTTCTCGCAAACAGATTTTTCAGATACATCGCAAAGCCGGGCGTGAGCGCCTCATCGGCGGTGGAGTACTCGTCGATCACTTTCCCTAACGCCATATGTCCGCACTGAAAACCTAAGTTGTGAACGTCGGCAATACGCTCCTCTATGGGGAGTTTTTTTGTGTCATGTAAACGGATTCCTAATTGCATATCGATTCTCCTTTTGCTCTTTTTATGATCATTGAATCAGTTCATCCACACCGATGAACTCATAAGCCTCTCCGTCCTGGCCTGTAATGTTGACATTCTCCAGGGTCAGTTTTGCCACATTCCTGGCAAAGAGACCTCTGCGGCTGCTCTTTTCCACGCCCTCCGACATGGCCGGAACGTCGTATTTCGGGTTCTCCGCGTAGGAAATATTGATGTTGCGCATCACGATCTCTTCGATCTTCTGCTCCGGCAACCCGTCAAAATAACCTGCCGCCACGTGACAGTTGGTACATTCCATATTCTCAAACACCATCTTTCGGATGGACGGCGTCCTGTCATCCACCGGATAGACTTCTCTGGACTGAACATACTGCGTCTTGCCATCCGGATCGCAGAAGTAAAAGGCGTTCACCACCAAGGGCGTCATCACATGATCCAACGTCAAATTGCGGAAGGTGATATTGCTCAAGATAGCATCCTTGCCGCGCCCGCGCCTGGTCTTAATGCGCAGACCTCTGTCCGTATGACGGAAAACGCAGTCCTCCACGGTCAGGTTCACCACGCCTCCCGCCATCTCGCTGCCCAAAGTCACCGCTCCGTGTCCGTTCTCCATCAAGCACTGGCGAATATGGACGTTACTGGAAGGTCTTTTAAACTTCCTGCCCATATAGATTTTGCCGCTCTTGACGGCGATGCAGTCATCTCCCAGGGAGAACCGCACGCCCAAAATCTCCACATTTCTGCAGGATTCGGGATCCAAACCGTCCGTGTTGGGGGAATCCGCAGGATTCTCCACCGTCACCCCGATAAATCTCAGATCGTCGCTAAAGTAGGGATGCAGCGTCCATGAGGGAGAATTGCAGAATTTCACCCCCTGGATCGTGATACGCTTGCAACCGCTGATAAAGAAAAGCCTGGGACGAAAGGCAATATTCATCACCTTGGGATTGTTCCACCAATTCTCTTTGGAAGCGTTGCCATTGATGACTCCCTTGCCGTAGATCGTCACATCCTCCACGCCCACGCCGCAGATAATGCCGGAAAACATAGGAAGCGGATTGCCCTCCCAGGTGCCCAGGTTGTACTCGTCACTCTCGTCATAGGTCTGAAGCAGAGCCGGAAAGACAGGGAACTTGGTTCGATCTGTAAACGCTTTCAGCTCCGCACCCTCCGCCAGCTCTATCTTGAGATGGCTCTTCAAAAAGAGACTGGTGATACGGTAAGTACCCGCTGGAAAATAGACCCGACTTTCCCTGGGACAGGCCATGATCGCCGCCTGGATAAAATGGGTGTCGTCGTGCTCGCCGTCGCCCTTTGCGCCAAATTTGGTCACATCCAGGGTGACATGTTCATAGTATGTGGAAAAGGAAACTTCGCCCAGCTTCTCCTCGCCGTCTAACACTTCCACCAAATACTCTGTACTTGGTTTCAATCCAAAGAGAGAAGTGATCGTCTGCTCTGTGACGCCGTACTCCTCCCCGTTTAATCTCACCGTGTAGGGACGTTTGGTAAAATGCCTCCCGCCGTCCTTGATCTCGATGGTCGCGCTGCGCGCCGTACTCATAACAAGTGTTATATCCATAGATACCTCCATTTCTAAGTGATCATCCGCTCTGTCGCAAAGGAAGCTCCTTTATTACAGAATACCCTCAGAAGCACATCTGATATTTTTCCGCCAACAGAAGATCCAGACTGCATGCCTCTCTGACCGCGCTGCAAAAAGTGTCCACATCCGCCTGATCCACGCCAACAAAGTTTTTCTTGTCCGCCGCATAGTACTCCGTCAGCGCCCTCTTTACCGCCTCTCGGAACATATCCACCAATTCTCTGTAATTCTCGTAGATCTCTGGACTGATCTTCTTGATGGTAAAGATCAGCATAGACACGTAAGCGGACGCATTTTCAAAGGTAAATTCCTCGTTCACTTTCTCGTTCCACACCCGCATCTGCGCCATGATGTCAGGATAACCCTCCTTTTTGTTGACCTCCGTCTCATACGCCGCATAGATGGGATAGACTACCGCCGCCGTGGTGTACACGTCCTCCCCCAGGCCGGACAGGTCAAAAATCCCCTCCGAAGTGCGGGGCAGCGCTTTGATCTCCTCCGCTGTCATACTCATAAACCCTCCTCCATTTCTTTTCATTTTTGAACCGCAATCACTATTCTTATCATACCAAAAGAAAAGGGGTTGCGCAAGAGAAAGGCTTAAGTCATCAGAAACTAAAATACGGGGTTGTCGCACTATAGCCGATACTGCTATAATGCGATAACTCCGTATCCATACTCCATTGCGTCATTACATCATTGAATAACGCTTTTTATTTAATTTACAGCGTCACACCCTGCTTAAAGATCGCCATATCATGGAAACCTGCCGCCTCGCTGCACACTTGCTTGCCGGAAGCCACTTCCACCACATAGTCGAAAAACTTCTGCGTCTCCTCCGCCATGCTGCTGCCCTCTACCAGCACGCCGGCGTTATAGTCGATCCAATTGGACTTCTTGCCCGCCAGTCTAGAATTGGTAGCGATCTTCATGGTAGGAACAGGGGATGCGAAAGGCGTCCCTCTGCCTGTGGTAAACAGAACAATGTGAGCTCCCGCTGCCGCCAGAGCCGTCGCGGCCACCAGGTCATTGCCGGGAGCGCTGAGCAGATTTAAGCCTGGCGTCTTCACCGTCTCGCCGTAAGCCAACACACCCTTTACCAAGGCGCTGCCCGATTTCTGCGTGCAGCCTAAGGACTTATCTTCCAATGTGGAGATGCCGCCCTTTTTGTTGCCGGGAGAAGGGTTCTCGTAGATGGTCTGATTGTGGCTCTTGAAGTAATTCTTGAAGTCATTGATCAGATCCACCGTCTGATGGAATAACTCTTCGTTGGCACAACGATTCATCAGAATCGTCTCCGCACCGAACATCTCCGGCACTTCGGTCAGGATCGTGGTGCCGCCCTTGGAGATCAGCAGATCAGAGAAACGTCCCACCAAGGGATTGGCAGTGATGCCGGAAAGACCGTCTGAACCGCCGCACTTCATGCCGATGACCAACTTGCTCACACTGATGGGTTCCCGCTGAAATCCTGCGGCATAGTCGATCAAACCCTTGATGATCTCCACCGCGTCCGCAATCTCATCATCAGACTCCTGACTCACCAGGAATTTCACTCTATTCTCATCATAATCCCCAATATAGGGTTTTAACACATCAATGTTGCTGTTCTCACATCCCAGTCCCAGCACCAGCACGCCGCCGGCGTTGGGATGATTGATCAGATCCGCCAGGATCTTTCTGGTGTGCTCCTGATCGTCCCCCATCTGCGAGCATCCGTAAGGGTGAGGAAATGCGATCACTTCCTCCACGCTGCCTTTCACGAAAGCGTTCGCCTGTCTGGCAATGGCGGATGCCACATTGTTCACACAACCCACAGTGGGAATCACCCAGATCTCGTTGCGGACGCCCACCTTGCCGTCAGGCCGGTTATATCCCATAAAGGTCACATCCTCCGTCTGAACCTCCTCCACGGGAGTGGGTTCATAGCTGTAATCCAACAGATCGCCCAGAGCGGTCTTCACATTGTGCGTGTGGATCCAGCCGCCCTCTTTGATGGGTTGCTTGGCATTGCCGATGCGATAGCCATATTTGATCACTTCGCCGCCCGAAGGGATATCGCAGATCGCCATCTTGTGCCCCGCAGGGATCTCCTCCAGCGCGGTCACATTTTTAGCGCTGCCGCCCTCCTCCACAGAGATCACGGTGCCCGCGGGGATCGTGTTCAACGCCACCACTACATTGTCATTGTCATTGATCTTTATGAAATCTTGCATAATGCCGCCCTCATTCCATTTTCTTTGATATCGTCCAGATAAGCCTCGATCGCGTCAGTCAACCCTGCAACCTTGTTCAGATCTTGTCCGTGGAAGTCCTCTCTGCCCAGGTAGGCGGTGACAAACTCTCTCGTGCTCTTCTCACAGTTGTCGCGGAAGAACTCAAGCACAGCCAGATCGTCCTTCACAAGATACTCTTCCCCGTTCCTGTGGCCGATCAGCGCGCCGTCGCGGATCTCTGTGCCGCAGTAGAACGCCATCAAAGCCGCAATAGAGAAGGTCAGATGCGCGGGAAGCTTGCCAAACTTATCCACATAACCCAGCAGACTCGGCAGGCATCTCGCTCTCCACTTGGACACGGAATTAAGGGAGATCGCCAACAGCGCGTGATCTACATAAGGGTTATTGAAACGGTTGACCACTTCGCCCGCAAACTCTTTCAGCTCCTCCTCGGGAAGCGTCAGCGTAGGGATCACTTCGTCAAAAATCGTCTTGTTCATAAAATCTCTGATATCGGCATCCTCCATGGACTGTCTCACGATATCGTTGCCGCACAGCCAGGAAGCCAACACAAAAGAGGTATGCGCGCCGTTCAAAATGCGCACCTTTCTCTGTTTGTAAGGATGGTGATCCTCTGTGAACACCACGGGAAGTCCTGCGTCGGGAAGGGGGAACTCCTTGCTGATATCTTTTGCGGACTCGATCACCCACAGAGCAAAAGGCTCGCCTGTGACCATAATGTGATCCTCATAGCCCAGCTTCTCCCACTCCTCTTTCTCGGTAGCGCGGGGATAGCCTGTGATAATACGGTCTACAAGAGTAGAGGTAAATATACATGCATCCTTCACCCAATTTTTAAAATCATCGCCCAGATTCCACAGGTCGATCAACTGCATCACGCACTTCTCCAGCATGATCCCGTTGTCGTCGATCAGCTCCACAGGGAGCATCACCAGTCCCTTGGAGGCGTCGCCCTTGAAGGTCTCAAATCTATGGTGCAAAAACTTGGTAAGCTTGCCGGGGAAGGTCTTGGGGGGTTCAGCATCAAACTTGTCGGTATCATCAAACACAATACCGGCCTCGGTCGTGTTGGAGACTACAAAGCGCAGGGTGTCGATCTCCGCAAGAGACATGTACTTCTGGTACTCTCTGCTGGTGTCCACGGCATCCGCTACACTGGTGACAATCCTGTTGAGGATCTTGCCCTCGCCGTTCACATTACCGCGAAGAGAAACCGTGTACTGGCAGTCCTGCTTGTGGAACATATCCAGATTGCCGAACTCGATGGGTTTGATCAGGACGATGTCCCCGTCGAATTTCCCCTGCTCGTTGGCAATATCGATCATGTAGTCCACAAAACCGCGCAGGAAATTGCCCTCGCCGAACTGCACCACCTTGATCGGCCGCTCCTTCTTGCCGGTTTTCTGCTTGTTTAAGATTTCCATTTTGACCTCCATTCCGCGCCCTCGGACGCACTTTAATCTTGTTGAGCATGACTCGCCATGACTCCGCCCAGCTTCCATGAATATATGTAAGCGTTTCTTCAATAATTTTACTGCCAAAAAGAAAGTAAGTCAAGAGAAGCAAAAATATATCTTGAAAAAACCCCCGACTTTAGATATAATTTTAGTGTGTATTTGTATGTACAGAAGTTCCGCGCAAGCGGATTGGCAACACATAATTCATTTTAGGGAGGACAAAATATGAAACCATTTATGGACAAAGATTTTCTGCTCGAGACCGAGACCGCACAGAAACTCTTTCACGACTACGCAGAGAAGACCCCTGTACTCGACTATCACTGCCATATCAACCCCAAGGAGATCGCAGAGGATCGTCAATTTGACAATATCACGCAGGTATGGCTGGGCGGAGACCATTATAAATGGCGTTTTATGCGCTCCTGCGGCGTAGATGAGAAGTACATCACCGGAGATTCCTCCGATTACGAGAAATTTGTAAAGTGGGCCGAGTGCCTGGGCAAGGCGATCGGCAATCCCCTGTATCACTGGAGCCACTTAGAGCTGCAGAGATTTTTCGGTTACAACGGCGTCCTGAACAAAAATACCGCGGATGAAGTCTGGAACCTCTGCAACGAGAAGCTGCAGCAGCCTTCCATGAGCGTCCGCAATCTGATCAAGCAGAGCAATGTCACCCTGATCTGCACCACAGATGATCCGATCGATTCTCTGGAGTGGCACAAACAGATTGCTGAGGATCCCAGCTTTGACGTAAAGGTGCTTCCCGCGTGGAGACCTGACAAGGCGATGAACATTGAGAAACCCGAGTATCTGGAATATCTGGATAAGCTGGCCGCCGTGGTGGGTGTGACCGAGATCCGCACCTTCAAAGCCTTAAAGGACGCTCTGAAAAACCGCATGGCATTTTTCGCATCCATGGGTTGTAATGTGTCCGACCACGCTCTGGAGTATGTAATGTACAGTCCGGCTTCCGATGACGAGCTTGAGGCTATTTTCTTAAAGAGATTGAACAAGATGGTGCTGAGCAAAGAGGATGAGATGAAGTTCAAGACCGCATTCATGCTCTTTGTCGGCAGAGAGTACCACAAGCTGGATTGGGCGATGCAGCTTCACTATGGCTGTAAGCGTGACAACAACACGCTGATGTACGACAAGATGGGTCCCGACACCGGCTATGACTGCATAAACAACCACGCGCCTTCCTCTCAGATGGCAGATTTCCTCAATGCGTTAAACATTACGGACGAACTGCCCAGAACGGTCATCTACAGCCTGAACCCTCACGACAACCAGGCCATCGACACGATCCTCGGATGTTTCCAGGATTCCACCGCCATCTCCAAGATCCAGCACGGCAGCGCATGGTGGTTCAACGATCACAAGGTGGGTATGCAGGAGCACATGATCTCCCTTGCAAACTTGGGCAATCTGTCCGGATTTGTAGGTATGCTGACCGATTCCAGGAGCTTCCTCTCCTACACCAGACATGAGTATTTCAGGCGCATCCTCTGCAACCTGATGGGCGGCTGGGTAGAGAACGGCGAGTTTCCCGCTGACTACGATATCTTGGGAGAGATCGTAACCGATATCTCTTACAACAACGCAAAGAGATATTTCAAGTTCCCTCTGTAATACCTCGCAAAACTGCATGACAAAGTAATGAAGTAATGAGAAAACGGGAACCCACAGATGAAGGTTCCCGTTTTTGTATCAGTATGCGATTTTTGTAGTATTAATGTAAAGCTTGTGTTAGAATGGGGTTGAAGAGCAAAAATAAGTAGAAAGCGAAGGAATCAAGATGAAATCAGGGCGGCGTGATCTTGAACAAATAATCATATATAAAGGAAAGCGCGGCGATTTTTCGCCGCTGCAGGCAGATCATTATCACAGTTTTTTTGAGATTTTTTATCTGTATGCGGGAAAATGCCGCTTTTTGTTGAAGGATCATGTCTATCATCTGAACAAGGGGGATCTCGTCCTCATCGCGCCCGGCGAACTGCATCACGCAGTCTATTCCTCCGACGCAAGTACGGCCTGTGAGATCGTCAACATCCTGTTCCTGAAGGAGCATCTCGCGCTCCCCATCCGTTCGCAGGAGTACCGCTCCTTTATGGGAAGCGTGCCCACCCTGTACCAGGAGGAGTTTCACGCGCTCTTAAACAAAATGTTGTCGGAAGCTCCTCTGCTCGATGAGTATTCGTCCGCTTTTCTACAGTGCTACCTGACCGAAGTGCTGCTTCTCTTGATGCGGCACTCTGTTATGAACGAGAGAGAGCCGGAGCTGCTCAACGCCCGAGATGCGGATATCCTGCTGGCCACCAAATACATTTACAAAAACTTTCAAAAGCCGCTCACACTGGAAGAAGTTTCTCAGGTGGCCTCCTTAAGTCCCACCTATTTCAGCCGCAAATTCAAACAGGTGACCGGCATGGGGTTCAAAGAATACTTAAATCACGTGCGGCTCAAACATGCCCAGATGGCGCTTCTCACCACCAACAATACCATCACGGATATTGCCCTGGAGTACGGTTTTAACGACAGCAATTATTTCAAGGATCTGTTCAAAAAAATATACAAAAAGTCCCCCAGAGAATACCGCAAGAATCCCGATTGACTGTCGCCAACTTTTGCCCGATTCAGATTTGATCTGATTCCGCTTTTGTCTGCTTAAGTCAGGTCATTGACGTCCTCCGCTCTTCCCATGACCATGACGCTCTCATTGCTCTCAAAGACATGGCGAGGGTCCGGAAGCGGGAAGATCTGCCCATTTTTCTTGGTTGCCATGACACTCACATGATACTTGTTGCGGATGGACAATTCTACCATGCTCTTTCCCTTCCATTTCTGCGGCACGGCAATCTCGTAAATTCCAATTTCCGGCGTCAGTTCCACATAGTCAAAAATATTGTCCGCTCCAAATTTGATCGCCAAACGCTCAGCCACCTCGCGCTCCGCGTAGACCACATAGTCCGCGCCATTGCGTAAGAGCAGCTTCTTATGGACATTTCTGGTAGCTCTGGCCACAATATATTTGCAACCCAGATCTTTTAAAAGAACTGTAATCTCTAAGACCGTCTGAAAATTCTCCCCGATCGCGATGACTGCCAGATCAAAATTGTCCACGCCGATCCCCGCCATAAAGCGCTCCTCTGTGGCGTCACCGATGAGAATCTGCTGGATATCGCCCACAGCGTCATCCGCTCTGTCCTCATTGGAGTCGATGGCCATAACCTCATGCCCATTCTCAATAAACTTTAAGGCCATATGGCGGCCAAACCGTCCCAATCCTATCATCAAGATTGATTTCATACCGCTCCTCCTTTTCACCATAAAGTCAATTCCCCGCGTAGCGCTTCGCTCATTGCTCACGAGAGTCAAATATATCAACCAACCTGTATCTTTTCCAAGGGAAGCCTCGATCCGGTCGGCTTCTTATCAGAGGAAAATGCCAGCAGCATCGTAATCGATCCCACCCTGCCGCACAGCATGAGAAACGCTAAGATCAACTTGGACGCCATGCACAATTTCGGTGTGATACCCAGCGTCAGTCCCACTGTGGTCATCGCGGACACCGTCTCAAACAGAACTGTCAAAACCGGCAGCTCCTCTATGGCGGAGATCACGATCGTGGCAGCCAGAATCAGCAGAAGATAGGTCATAAACACACAGGACGCCGTCCTCGTGATACTCTCCTCCATCCTGCGTCCAAAGGCTTCGATGTTTTTCTTTCGACGGAAGGTCGCAAAAATACTGACACACAACACCCAGAAGGTAGTCGTTTTGATTCCGCCGGCAGTGGAACCCGTGGAACCTCCGATAAACATCAGACAGATCATCACAAGCACTCCCGGTTCCGTCAAGGCGGTCAGATCGGAAGTGTTAAATCCCGCCGTCCTGGCGGTGACAGATTGAAAAAAGCTGGCGAGAATCCGATCTTTCATCCCCAGTCCTGCCGTCATGCCGTGCTCTTTTTCCGTGACAAGCAGCGCGAGCGCGCCAAACAACACCAACCCGACGCTGATGCTGAGCACCATCTTACTCTGCAGCGACAGCTTCCGCAGATTACCTTTCTTTTGCACCAGATCCCGCCACACAAAAAACCCCAGACCACCTACAAAGATCAGAAGCATGAGCACTACGTTTACATATAAATTGCGTTCCATACCGGTCAGGGAGGAAAATTCTCCTGTCGTACCGCCCATCAGATCAAAGCCGCCATTGCAAAACGCCGACACCGCATGAAAAATCGAGAAATAGATCCCTTTCTTCGCCCCAAACCGAGGGACAAAGTCAAAAGCCAAGAGCGCCGCCCCTATCGCTTCCACGAGAAACGTACCGACAGCGATAAATTTTGTCATCCGCACGATCCCGCCAATCTGCGGCGCAGAGATGGAATTTTGCATGAGTGAGCGCTGCCCCAGTCCGATCCTGCGCCCTGTCAAAGTCAAAAACAGGATCGCCACCGTCATAAAGCCGATGCCGCCCACCTGTATCATCGCCAAAATCACCCACTGTCCGAAGGCGGTCCAGTGGGTGTAAGTGTCGTAACGCACAAGTCCTGTGACGCAAGTGGCGGAGGTCGCCGTAAAAAAGCAGTCGCTCAAAGGAGTGCTTCCGCCTCCCTCTGTCGCGATGGGCAAAGAGAGCAGAAGCGTTCCCGTCAATATGATCAGACAATACCCTCCCAAAATAAATTTCATGGGAGAGATCGTCTGCCAAAAATGTTTCTTTCCATTCACAATCCTACACCATCTGTATGCAGATCAATACTGCATCGCCTGTTCTTCACCATTCATCACGCGCAGCGCGCCCTGGGCAAGCGCCAAAAGCTCATCCTCTCCGGGATACACGGTAAAGGGCGCGATCCAACCCGCTCTCTCTTTGATCGCTTCCACCACATCCGTACCGTAGGCGATACCGCCTGTGATGATGATCTGATCTACCTTTCCATTCAGCACACACGCCATGGAACCGATATCTTTAGCCACCTGATAGATAAACGCCTGCTTCGCTTCCGCAGCCTTCTCATCTCCCGCATCGGCCCTCTTTGTAACCTCGCGCATATCGTTGGTGCCTAAGTAAGCGTTAAAGCCGCCGTTGCCCACGAACTTGCCATAGACTTCCTTCTCCGTATATTTGCCGGAGAAGCACATTTTGATCAACGCGCCGCTGGGAACTGCCCCCGCGCGCTCCGGTGAAAATGCGCCGTCGCCGTCCAATGCGTTGAACACATCCACCACTTTGCCATACTCATGGGCGCCCACGGACACGCCGCCGCCCATATGCACCAAAATCAAGCGCAGAGATTCATAGGACTTTCCGATCTCCTTGGCATATCGCTTCGCCACCGCCTTGGTATTGAGCGCGTGAAACACGCTGGTGCGGGGCAACTCAGGAACGCCGGAATAGCGCGCGACAGGCTGCAGCTCATCCACCACGGTAGGATCTACAATATAGGAGGGGACGCCGATGGAATCTCCGATCTCTCTCGCCAGAATCCCTCCTAAATTGGAAGCGTGCGGTCCCTGTACGCCGACTATCAGATCCGCCAGCAAATCATCCGTTACCGCATAAGTACCGCTGGGGATAGGCTTGAGCATACCGCCCCGCCCCACCACAACATTCAGGGTGTTAATGTCAAAATTTTTCTCTTTCAACAGATCCAGAATGATCTTTTTTCTGAAATCTTTCTGATCCACAATAGCCGCATACTGAGCGATCTCCTCTGTGGAATGTCTCAAAGTCTCCTCAAATAACAGTTCTTCGTCCTCAAAAACCCCGATCTTGGTGGAGGTGGAGCCGGGATTGATGATCAAACTCTTAATTGACATTATTTTTCCTCCTCTCTTCAGCCACCACGGCCGCCAGAGCGATAGAATTTACCTTAGTCTCAAAGGTATCCGAACGGCTGGTCAGGATCACGGGCACCTTCGTGCCGGTCAAAATACATCCGTTTTTCACTCCTTTTACCATGTGTACGATCGCCTTATATACCAGATTGCCCGCGTGAATATCCGGAAACAGCAAAACATCCGCATCTCCCTGTATCTTGCGGTCTGTGGCGCCTTTGTGTCTCGCGGCCTCGGGGTCCACCGCCAGATCGAGCGAAAGCGGCCCGTCGATCACACAGCCTGTCAGCTCGCCTTCCGCACACATACGTGTCAGCTCCGCAGCCTCCACCGTGACGGCCATCTTGGGGTTGACTACCTCCACCGCCGCAAGCGGCGCGATCTTGGGAATTTCCACGCCGCAAGCCTTGCACACAGGCAAGGTATTTTTGATGATACTGACCTTATCCTCCAAAGTGGGGTAAGTCATAAACGCCACATCCGTCAAAAAGAGCAGCCTGTCAATCCCCGGAATATCAAACACACAGACATGAGAAAGCACACCGCCCGTGCGGAGTCCTACCTCCTTGTCCAGCACGCTCTTCAAAAAGTTCTTGGTGTCAATGACTCCTTTCATATACATGTCCGCTCTGCCTTCATGGGCCAGCTTCACCGCCTTTAAGGACGCCTGGATCATATCCGGCTCATCGATGATCTCATAATCGCCCAGATCCATCTTGAGAGAATCTGCAATCTCTCTGATCTTGGCCTCGTCGCCGACTAAGATCGCATCTGCAATCCCCTGCTTTTTGGCCTCCGCCACAGCTTCCAGCACCGCTTCGTCCTGCGCTACAGACACGGCAACAGTCTTTTTGCCACATTCCTTCACCTTGGAAATAATGTCGTCAAAACCCTCTCTCATGTTCCTCATTCCTTTCTATCGTAGGGATATTCTCTGTGTCTCAACAGATCACAACAGCCCCATCACATTGAAATATGCGCCCAAAAAGGAATTGATCAGCGTAAGGATCAAAGAGATCACACTCAGGACGATGCCGGCGATCGCCATGCCTTTTCCGCCCTTTTTCATGCCCATGATACCAAAGACAAGTCCCAAGATCGTCACAATATAACCCGGGCAGGGGAAGCACCATGCGATCAGACCTACAATGCCCAAGACCATGGACGCAATGGACATCCCTTTTTGCTCTGTGGGCTGTGCAGTTTGGGCCTGCTGCCCATAAGGGGACGCCTGATTGTAAGGATCATTGGGGTTGTTGAAATTGTTGTTGTCGCTCATTTTTTCTCTCCTTGTGTTCGATTGATATACTTTCTTATTCATACTACTCTAAATAAAAAATCTTGTCTAGCCTTTTTCAAAAGTATTTTTCAAGTCATGTAACAAGGGGATGATGTCCGCCAATGTCTCCACACAGGCGTACAGATGTCCGGAGAGTTCCTCGTCGGGCTGTGTCTGATCCGGCACCATGACCACCTGACACCCGGCTCTGCTCGCAGATAGAACCCCGTTTGGCGAATCCTCCACGGCAATGCAATCCTTTGGCCGCTCCCCCAACTGTTCACAGGCATATAGATAGATGTCCGGTGCAGGTTTCCCCTCCTTCACCATCGTGGCGCAGACAATCTCGTCAAAATAGCGGGCCAATCCCACCTTGTCCAAATATTTCTTTGTCCGCTCCGGATCGGTAGCTGTAGCAATTGCTGCCGTGATCTGTTGTCTTTCCAGAAAAGAGAGCAGCTCAAAAGCGCCGGGTTTGCACACAATGCCCTCTCTGTCCAGACATTCCTCCATCATCCTTTTTCTGCAATCGCGTACTGCGATATAGTCCAATTCGGGGCCAAACCAGTCCCTCAGCTTTTGGGGCGCAAAGGGCCGCCCCAGACTGCGCATGGCAAGCGCCTGTTCATCCGTCATCTCATAGCCAAACTCTGCCAGCGCCGCCTTCCAATAGATCCGATAATACTTTTCTGTGTCGATCAACGTTCCATCCATATCAAAAAGCACAGCATGTACCATATCTTTCCACCTTTCGCGGCATAGGTCACGTTTGCGGATCTTCTCTACCCTTTTTGTTTCTTCTTCCTTTTTCTCAACAGCACAATCAAAAGTACCAGGAAAACCATGCATCCAACTATAACACCCGTGATTATTGTACCATGGTCCGCAGCGTTTGTCATGCGAAAAGTGCCCGGACGCTCCATATGAAATACCAAATAGCTTCCCATCACCTTTGTATCGACTTGCTCATAGCCGCCGTCCGTCTGCACCTCCACTTTGACATGTTCCGCGTCGTCACATAAGATACGCACATCTACTTCCCCCACATAATTCCCATTTTGAATCTGCTCAGAAATGTCGCTGTTCTCCTGCGGACAAGTGATCGTAAAAGTAATCTCTTCATCGGACTGATTCAAGACCAACCGTGCGTCCGGCACAAACGCGCCTTCCACCAGCACTTGCGGGCGTCCCGTTTCATCCGTCTCGTCGCTCTCCAACGCGCCGACCCATTTCTCGTACTGTGCTTCCAGAATCTTGTTGCCTGTGATATTCTCAAAGTCAAAATCCGGCCAAGTGCCGTAGTATCCCTCCTTTTTGGGAATTTCGGGAATCTCACCCTCCTCTATGCCGTCTCCATAACCGCACTCACAGGAGGCGATCTCCTGCCCTTCCGCCAGGAAAGTGACTGTAAAATGGGAAAAGGCATCCGGCACTTGCTCCATTTGACAGAGTTCTTCGTAGGTGATGGGCATGGCGCCTCCCCTATATCCAATCCCGTCAACACCGCCGGTCTCTCCCGCCACATAGCCATTTTCACACAAAATTCCCATATCTTCTACCCATCCCGCGATCGCTCCCACTTTTTCTCCTGTCGCTTCCAACTGGGAATAGGTATAACTGTAAAAGATATCACAGCCTTTTCCCGCAATACCTCCCACATAGTTTTTACCGGAACAATGATTCATGGCATAGCAGCTTCTGATCGTATAACCGGCCTCGCCCGCAATACCGCCCACATAATTTCCGCTGCTGCTGGACACATCCCCGTAAGACTCGCAGGAAACGATCGCACCATTGTCCGCCTTTCCTACCACTCCGCCTATATCATCTTTTTTACCGCTCACGGTCCCCAAATTGCGACTGTCACGGACCACCGCCTTGACTGTCCGCTCCACGTCAAAACTCTCCGTTCCGGTCAAGGTAATGTCATCCTCCGGATCCAGATCATATTCTGTGGCGATCTGACCTACAATGCCGCCCACGTTGGCGTCCGCTTCCACGGTCCCCTTGTTGATACAATGTGTCACTTTCCCCTGCTGAAAAGAGGTCGTATCATAATACGCCTGCTCCGTTTCCACAGTGTTTTCTCCTGCATCCGCGCCCAATACGCCAGTCTCTTCGCTGGCCGACTCGTCAGAGACATCTTCTATGGTAAACCCTTCATAGCGAAACAGATCGTCGCGAATCTCACTGATCAGTTTGCGCAGCACCTTCGCCTGCGCCGACAGCGCATCCAAATCGGCGTTCAGATGGTCCGTCCCCTCCTCAAGCACGTAGGACAACTGCTCCAAATCATTTCCGGCGGCCTCCATCTCGGCATTGAAAGTGTTCAGATTGTCCGTGATCCCGCCTAACCGGTCATTTGTACCGGATGTGATATTGTCGAGATGACTTCCCGCATTGTCCCCAAATCTGCGCAATGCCGCCTCATATCCCGCTCTGTCATCCGGCACCTGTATGGTAATATTGCCATTTTCCCCCTGAAACCAATCATTGCCGCTGACTGTCACTTCCTGTTCCGTAGTACTCTGTTTTCCCAGATCATCGCTCAAATTTCGCAGATCCCCGCTGAGTCCGGCCAACTCTTGATTGTAGAGATACCACACTTCATTGGCTGCTCCCAGGAGATTACCTCCCGCGGCATTTGCGTTCCGCAAACTGGCAGTAATATTTTTGGTCAGACTAATGGTCCGGTCCCCATAATGATCCAGATCATCATTCAAGGCTTCCAGCATATCTAAAAACCGATCCGTCTCTCGGTCCAATTCCTGCAGCTTGTCATTCAAATACTTTACTTCCAAAAAAGGTTCCATCTGTCCCGCGATACCGCCCACATCTTTCCGTCCCAAGACATGTCCCGTGTTGGTGCAGCTTTGCAGATATCCCTGATGCAATCTTCCCACGATACCGCCCACATTATATCCCACATGCGTGTATCCCACAGTTCCGGAATTGGAGCAATAATAAATTTTTCCGTCGGAAATTCCCGCAACTCCCCCGCTGTCTATGTGCGCCGCCACATTGGAAGTACTGTTTAAGTCCTCCAGGTTTTCCACGGTGATATCTTCCAGATCATAAGACACCTCTGTGCCGCGGGTGTTGATATCGCCGGAATTGCTACAGTTGTTTAAGGTTCCATGATTGTTTCCCACGATGCCGCCTGTGGAATGATTGCCTATGATCATGGCGCTGTTGGCGCATCTTCGGATCTCGCCGTCCGCTTCGTTCACGCCCGCGATACCGCCGATCTCATCCGCGCCTTCCACACAGCCGGAAAAACTGCAATCCGCGATCCTCCCATAGTTGACTCCGACAATACCGCCCGCCTGGCTCTGACTGCCCTCGGGAGTCACTCTCCCCTCCACAGAAAGATTTTTCACCACGCCGTTTTCCTGCACATACCGGAACAGACCTGCCGCAGACCCTTTAGTCTCAATCTTCAGATTGGTGATCCGATATCCGGCGCCGTCAAAAATACCGTCAAAACTGGGAATACTCAAATTTCTGTACTCCTGTAAGGAAATATCGTTCATCAACTTTACATATTTATCCTGTGACCAGGTATCTAAAGTGCAGTTCTCCGCCAGTTCGGCCAGATCCGCTTCCGACCTGATCTCGATCACCGTATATTCCGACTCCTTCCGATCTGTCCGATTGACAGTTCCCGCAAGATAGTCCAGATACATGTCATTCTCCGCGGCCTGAACGTTCCAAGCGGTCAAAACAGGTTCCGACAGCAAGATCAGACTGCTGATTATTGCCATATATGTCACTTTTCTGTTCTTATGATTTTTCATCTGTCGTCACCTCGCTTTCTTCCTCTGTTTCCTGATCGTCAGTCTCTCGATCGTCCATCTCCCGGTCATTCATTTTCCGGTCATTTGTCTCCGGATCATTCGTCCCTCGGTCATTTGCTTTCTGATCATGTATCTCCTGTTCATTCATCTCCTGCACTTTTCCTGTCAACAGCTTGGGATCCGGTTGACCGGAGCCATCCTCCGCTTCTTCCATAGATTCCACCTTGTCTTTTGCTCTCACCACAGCTCCTATTTCCCCTTCAATCACACCGGAGAAATCTCCTTCGATCACACCATTCACATAACCTCTGATATGACCTGTCATGCGGACACGTCCGTTTGCGGGCAAAGGCTTCGCCAGATTGTGCGTCAAAGTAAACGCGGTCTTTTCAATGATAATATCGCCAATCAGCAAAGTCTGCGGCAGTACCAACAGTACCAACGCAATGGATGTCAAAGTGCCTCGCCCCAACGCCAGACCGATGGCCGCCACCACGGCATTGGTGGACACGTTGCTGATGATAAAACCTGCCGCCACCAACACGGAGCCGCTTGTGACAATGGTGGGAAACGCCTGATTGAGTGTCTCCACGATCGCCTCTTTGATGGGCATGTAGGTTTTCAGATCCATATATCGGCTGGTGATCACGATCGCATAGTCTATGGTGGCTCCCATCTGAATGGCAGAGACCACCAGATAGCCTAAAAAGTACACCTGCTCATTCATCAGATAGGGCAGGGAGAAATTCATCCAGATGCTCCCCTGTATGGTCACGACCAGCAATACGGGAAGCCCCGCAGATTGGAACGTAAAAAGCAAAATAATCATGACAAAGAGCGCTGTCAGTACGGTAATAATTGTATTGTCCGTGGCAAACGCTGCGCTCAAGTCCTTGTCGCTGGTGGAATTTCCCACCAGATAAATATCGCCTACATCATAAAAGCGCGCCATGGCATTTCTGATTTTTTCTAACGCAGCATATGTCTCCTCCCCTTCCACGGGAACATTGAGTTCCAGCACAAAACGCGTGTACTCCTCTCCCAAGAGCTGATCTCTGGCAATGCTGATCTGGGAGTAAGCATCTGTCAGAGTCTCCTCCAAGTCGTCCTCCAAGGTAATATTTCCACTCTCCTTCTGCTCATAGAGAAACAGGAAAATGTCGATCAACGGCACCTTGTAATCGCTGACTCCACTGATCAGGGCGCCATAGTCGTTTTGATCCACCGCATAGGTGGCATAAAAAAGATCGGCCACCTCCACATCTAGATCGATCAGCTCCGCAAATTCTCTGGGCGTGAGCGACTGCGTCAATATGTATCCGTCCATAGCCTCTATGTTGGCAAGTCCCATGCAGGAATTTACCTCCGGCATCCCCTCCAGCACACGCAGCGCCTGCGCTTCTTTTTCATAATCGCCATTGGGCACCAACACCGCCAGTTGGTTCACCTCGCCAAATTCCCGATTCACCATGCTCACAGAAAAGCGGTTTTCACTCATGGTCTTGGACTCCAGGGAGTTGACATCGTAGGCATAGTCCGCCTTGCCGGATAGAATAAAAGCGATAATGACCGCTGCCACCAACAAGGGCGGCATGATATAACGAGTATGTACACAAAACTTTCCCACCGCCGTGATCTTGGGCACAAAACTCTTGTGATGTGTGCTGTCGATCGCCTTGGAAAAAGTCAAAAGCAATCCGGGCATCAAGAAAAACACGGACACCAGGCTCAAAACGATCGCTTTCGCCAGAATGATCCCCATGTCATAACCGATCCGAAACTGCATGAACATCATGGCCACCATGCCGGAAACTGTGGTGAGGGAGCTGGAAGATATCTCCGGGATCGCCTTACTCAAAGCCACGATAACCGCCTCTCTGGCATCTTTATCCTCATGCTCCTCCATAAAGCGATGGGCCAGAATAATTGCATAGTCTAACGCCAGGGCCAACTGCAGAACTACCGCGATAGAGTTGGTGACAAAACTGATCGTGCCGAACCAGTAGTTGGTGCCCTTGTTGAGAATCGCCGCCACGATAAAGGTTGCCAGATATACCGGAATCTCCGCATAAGTGGTGGAGGTAAAGAGCAGCACCGCAACGATCACCACACTAGCCAACACCAAAATCAACACCATATCGCTGTTTAAATCGGAGGCGTCGCGCTCCTCCTGCCCGATGTCGGAGGCATAATATACATCATATTCCGCCAGAGATTCCAGCACTTGATTCAAATGCTCATACGTCGCCTCCTCATCAGCCTCCCCGTCGAAGGTCACGGAAAACAACGCCTCCATATTGTGGTAATGGTCCTCGCTGTCGTCAAAGTCCAACATATTGACCCCTTCCATGGTTTCCAGACGATCCGCCAACATTTGCGCCTCGTCAAAGGTCACATTGCAAACCACGATCCGCGCCGTCCCGTAGGTGATGAACTGCTCATCCATCAGATCGATGCCCTGTCTGGTCTCGGTCGTATCAGGGAGATAGGTGGTCAGATCATTGTTGACTTTCACCTTGTCCATGGACAGAATACTGAAAATGATCAGCACGATAAAAATCAGATAAAAACCTTTCCTCTTATCGACAATCAGAGTGGAGAGCTTCATCATAAATGAATTATCCTTTTTTTCTTTTTCCATATGCCAATCCTCATTTCTGAGCGACTTGTCGCGCTCCTCTCAACACGCGTCTTTTACTTAACATGTGTTGAATTTCTTCTAAAAAGTCATTATAATAGGAGATGAGAAAAAGACAATATCCACTTTTGGAGCTTCTGTTTATTTATAGACAAATATTAGAAAAATGTCGATTATTCATAAAAAGTTTAGAAATGGAGAATGTGTTATGGCAACAGAAAAAATGGACCGCAGGGTCCGAAAGACCCGAGCGCTCCTCTTGCAGGGTTTGATACAACTGATGGGAGAAAAGGACATCAAAGACATCTCCGTCAAGGAACTGTCTGACCTGGCAGATATCAATCGGGGCACTTTTTATCTGCACTACAATGATATCTACGACATGGTGGACAAGATCGAGGACGAACTGTTCGTGGAATTCAACAGCATCCTGGACCGCCATCTCACGGCGAAGCAGCAGATTCTTTCTCCCCAGTCCACCCTCTTAGATATTTTTACCTTTCTGGAACGCCACCGAAATCTGGCGGAGGTAATGATCGGCCCTCACGGTGATCTCTCCTTTGTGAACCGATTAAAAGCGTTGGTGGAGGAACGGCTCTGGCATCTCACAAAGCAGGAACAGACCGCTCCAAACTGCGAATACAATTATGCCTTCATCGTGGCCGGCTACATCGGCGTCATCGAACTATGGCTGAATCGCTCTGACCCCCGCTCACCGGAAGAGATGGCGGCAATATGCAGCGGCTTGTTCCACAGCGGACTGTTCGCCGGTGCGGAGGAAACGCAAACCAAAAAACAGACAAAATTGCCTTGTTGATCGGAAAAAGAGTATGATAGCTTATAGCTCTTCCATGTCAGAGCAGTTTACCGCGATGACACGCCCTGTGCTTTCAGATACGCAAGGAGCGCTTGGCAGCCCTCATAAATGTCCGCGTATGCGGTCTCAAAATCATTGGAATACCAAGGGTCTGCCACAGAGCGCGCACTTCCGGCAAATTCCAGGAGCATGTGTATTTTGCCCCCTTTGTGTCCGGTCATACGCTCCATGTTGCGAATGTTCATGGAGTCCATGCCGATCAGGTAGTCATAGTAGTCATAATCCGCTTTGGTCAGTTGGACAGCTCTCTTGCCATCACAGCGGATGCCATGTCGGGCAAGCTCCTCCCTGGCCGGCGGGTAGACCGGATTGCCGACGCCGTTCCAGATCTCCTCCGTGCTGGTGGCCGCGGAGGCTACCTCAAAACGGTCGGAGAGGTCTTGCTTGCGGAGTAGGTCTTTGAAAATAAATTCTGCCATGGGGGAACGGCAGATGTTGCCGTGGCACACGAAAAGTATTCTAATCATAAAAAATTCCTTTCTCAAAATGCCCTCAAATGCCGTGTTTTGGCACGGTTTGCGGACTTATATTTTTCAGATTTCTCACCCCCGTTCTGCCACACTTTTTGCAAAACGGGGCAAACCGTGGCAAATCACAGCCGTCAA
>JAMPHU010000014.1 GCA_023663225.1 Candidatus Gastranaerophilales bacterium | reverse complement strand
GTGCAGCGAAAGCGTGTCTGCGTTGGAATATACCATCCGCACAATGACACTTGCTGCGATCTTAGCTAAAAGGCAACTACTGTTACCTGAATCGATATAAAGAGGGACTGTCGCGCGACAGTCCCTCTTCTGGCTTTATAAGATTCTTGTGCGATTATCTCTGTACACGTCCGGAAGCATCTCCGCCTGCCAGCGTCTCCACTTCTTTTCTGGATACCAGGTTGAAGTCGCCGGGGATGGTGTGCTTCAACGCGGATGCAGCTACGCCGTACTCCAAAGCAGCCTTGAAATCCTTGCCGTCCACCAGACCGCAGATCACGCCGCCGGCAAAGGAGTCGCCGCCGCCCACACGGTCAACAATGGGATGGATACTGTATTCCTTGGAGTGATAGAACTCCTTGGTGTCTCTGGAATAAATACATGCGGACCATCCGTTGTCGGATGCGGAATGGCTCACGCGCAGGGAGGAAATGCAGTACTCAAAGTTGTAATCTGCAACCATCTGCTCGAAAATGGACTTGTAACCTGCCAACTCCAGCTCTCCGCTGGTGACATCGGTAGCGCCGGGTTTGTAACCCAATACCAGCTCCGCGTCCTCCTCGTTGCCGATGCAGACATCCACATACTTCATCAGGTTCTTCATAACCTTCTGTGCCTTCTCGGAAGACCACAGCTTCTTGCGGAAGTTCAAGTCCACGGAAACCTTTACGTTATGCTTCTTGGCTGCGATCAGTGCCTTCTCGGTCAGCTCTGCTGCCGCATCGGACACAGCGGGGGTGATGCCGGTGAAATGGAACCAGTCAGCGCCCTCGAAGATCTCATCAAAGTTGAAGTCAGCCTCGGTTGCCGTAGCAATGGAGGAATGTGCCCTGTCGTACACCACCTTGGAAGGTCTCATGGAAGAGCCGCTCTCTAAGTAATAGATGCCCAATCTCTCACCGGTTCTGGCGATATGCTTGGTCTCCACATTGTACTTTCTCAACGCTGCCACAGCGCACTCTCCGATCTCATTGTCCGGCACAGCGGTCACAAACTCAGCATCATGGCCGTAGTTTGCAAGGGAAACCGCAACGTTAGCCTCGCCGCCGCCGTAGTTGATGTCGAACTCGTCAGCCTGTATGAACTTCTCATTGTTGGGGGTAGACAGTCTCAGCATGATCTCACCCATCGTAATTACTTTTGCCATTGTTTTCACATTCCTTTCGTTTCATTGTCTACTTATCATTTTCCTGATAACGCCTTTTTATTTCTGAACAAGGTGAACGGCAAAACCGCCGATCTCCTCCTTCAGATAGATGGCCTTTAAGTTATCCTTCGCATCTTTCTTTGCGCTGGACTCGTCAAACTCAACGCCCAACACGGTGCTCAGATAATTTACAGCCCTTTCGATGTAGTTGGTGCGGATGGCAATATGGCCGTTCTTGCCCAGATACGGGGACTTCATATACTCTACTGCCGTACCTGCAAACACGGAACTTCCGCCAACCTTTGCGGGCATACCAAAGATAAACGCAAAACGGTTAGCCGCCTTTTCAGCCTCCTCCGCATTTTCTGTGTTCACACCCACATGAGCCAGCTCAAAGCCAAGCATGGTCTGTACTGCCTCTCTGGTCAACTGCTCGATCTTGTCCCACTCACCCGCATTGATCAGATCGCCGGGCACCATCCAGGAGCCGCCGCATGCGATGATCTTGTTGAAATCCAGATAAGAAGTCAAATTCTTGGCATTGACGCCGCCGGTAGGCATAAACTTCATATTCACATAAGGAGCCGCCATAGCCTTGATCTTGGCAAGACCGCCGGACTGTTCCGCGGGGAAGAACTTCACCACATCCAGGCCGAGCTCGATCGCCTGCTCGATATCGCTGGGACTGGAGGTGCCGGGCGTGATGGGGATGTTCTTATCGATACAATATTTGACGGTTTTGGGGTTCAAACCGGGACTCACGATAAACTTTGCCCCTGCGGCCACCGCGGCATCCACCTGCTCTGCGTTCAGAACGGTGCCTGCACCCACACACATATCGGGGAAATTGTCCGTCATAATCTTGATCGCCTCTGCGGCTGCGCTGGTGCGGAAGGTGACCTCCGCGCAGGGAAGTCCCCCTGCGCAGAGCGCCTTTGCAAGGGGAAGCGCATCCGCCGCATTATCAATCTTTACAACCGGAACAATGCCAATTTTTTTGATCTGCTCTAATACTGCGTTCATTTTTCCCTCGTTTCTGCCATTTATATGGCTATATAAAGTTTGTTGTCAAGCCAGGATCTCTTTGACACAGGCTGCAATCTTCTCATCCTTGCAGTTGGCGAAGAAATACTCCTGGAATTTAGCGCCGGATAACGCGCCCTTTACCAATTCCTGATCCAGATTTTTTAAGATGGTGACAAGATCTACATGTGTGATCTCCTTCACCTGATCCAGGATCTTTTTGTTGCGCTGCTCAGGCACCACTCTCTCGGGGGGATAACCGCCGCCTCCGGGCGCACAGAACAGTTTCTCAAAAATATACTGCAGATTCAGCTCGCCGCCCCAGCCAAAATTCTCGGCAAAAGGAAGCGCCACACAGTTCCCATCGTTCACCTGAGTAAACAGATAAGCATCGAGGGGCGACTCAATGTGCCCGCACAGTACCTTGGGGAAAGCATTGCAAGCCAGCATGGCTCCCTCTCCCGTACCGCAGCCGGTCACTACAAAATCCGCTGCCTGGGAATTGAGCAAAACTGCCGCCAGGATCCCATTCTGTACATAGGTCAAGGAATTTTCATCCTCGGCGCTGTACATGCCGTAATTGTACACCTCATGTCCGTAACCTTCCGCCACGGCCTTGAGGACATCATAGATCATACTGTTTTTTGCCGCCTGACTGTTTTCATTGATTAAAGCGATCTTCATCTCAATCCAACCTTTCTGTTTCTATCAGAATATCTATCGGGATATCAAAGTTCGTTATTCAGGCTGCTTGCCGATATATGCAAGGATACCGCCGTCCACGTAGAGAATGTGGCCATTGACCGCATTGGAAGCCTCGGATGCGAGGAATACTGCGGGGCCGGTCAGCTCTTCGGGCTTCAGCCATCTGTTAGCGGGCGTCTTAGCGCAGATAAACTGATCGAAAGGATGTCTGCTGCCGTCGGGCTGCACTTCGCGAAGCGGAGCCGTCTGAGGGGTCTCGATATAACCCGGTCCAAGGCCGTTACACTGGATGTTGTACTGGCCATACTCGGAACAGATATTTCTGGTGAGCATCTTTAAGCCGCCCTTTGCAGCCGCATATGCGGATACGGTCTCACGTCCCAGCTCAGACATCATGGAACAGATGTTTATAATCTTGCCGTGGCCTTTCTTGATCATAGCGGGAATCACTGCCTTGGATACGATGAACGGTGCGTTCAGATCCACATCTACAACCTGTCTGAACTGCTCCGCGGTCATCTCGGTCATAGGGATGCGCTTGATGATACCTGCGTTGTTTACCAGAATGTCGATCGTGCCGACTTCCTTCTCGATCTGTGCTACCAGAGCATTTACAGCTTCCTCATTCGTCACGTCGCACACATAGCCATGCGCCTTGATGCCTTTCTCCTCGTATGCCGCCAGACCCTTGTCCACCAACTCCTGCTTGATATCGTTAAAGCAGATGGTAGCGCCGCACTCCGCAAACGCGGAAGCAATGGCAAAACCGATACCGTAAGAAGCGCCTGTGACCAGCGCCACCTTACCCTCAAGAGAGAAATTTGTAAATTCTGACATGTTTTAAATCTCCTTTTCTTTTATTTGATGAGTGATCAAACGATCACTTCAGATCCTTGTTGTCCACGCCGTCCATATCGTCAAAATCCTGATTCTCGCCGACCATGCCCCAGATAAAGGTATATGCTCTGGAACCGCATCCCGAATGGATGGACCAACTGGGGGAGATCACCGCCTCCTCGTTGCGCATGACAATGTGGCGCGTCTCGTCAGGCTCGCCCATATAATGCATCACAAAAGCGTCCTCCTGCATCTCAAAGTAGAGATACACTTCCATGCGCCTGTCGTGGGTATGGCAGGGCATTGTATTCCACACACTGCCCGGCTCAAGCTTGGTCATTCCCATCTCCAACTGGCAGCTCTCCACCTGGCCGGGAAGGATATACTTGCAGATGACTCTGTGGTTGGCATCCTCGAGACAGCCAAGCTCCACCTTGTTCTCGTCTTTGACGATGACCACTCCCGGCTCGGGAGTCCCCTCCGGCTTGATGACCACAGTGGGATAACTCTTGTGTGCGGGGGCGGAATTGAGATAAAATTTCGCGGGATGGGACGCATCCTCACTTGCAAAGATTATTTCCCTGGAACCCATGCCGATATACATAGCTTCCTTAAAACCGATCCGATTGACCTTCCCGTCAACGGTGATGGTGCCTGCTCCGCCGATATTGATCACACCCAGCTCTCTTCTCTGGCAGAAATACTCCGCGCGGAGCTCATCTCCCGCCGTCAGGGTGATCGGCTCTGTGGGTACTGCCGCACCTGTGATAATTCTGTCGATGTGGCTGTACACCAGCTTGATCTCGCCCGGTACGAAAAGATCCTGTATAAGGAATTCTTCTCTCAGACGTTCTGTGGTATAAAACTTTACATCTTTTGGTGATACTGCTGTTCTTAGTTCCACCTTGCACCTCTCTTTCTCCGGCGGACTGCATACGCTCCACAAGGCCTGTACCAGCCGCCGACGGATACATTTTACCGAATGTGCCTTTCGATACACAATTCTTTCATATTATACCATATTGAGGCAATCATTCCAATAAAATTTCTCAAATTTTCCTTTTTTTATTCCATCTTTCTATTTTTCCTCACAGCGCCTCCAGCAGTCCCCTCACACCGCTCTCCTCATAAATCCCCTTATAATACTGCACTTCCGTCCAGATAATCTCATCGATGGCCCGCATACCCAAAAGCTCCACGGGCGCCTTGTCATCGGTCATCAGATGCTCCCCCGGCTCGTATGCCGTCAACTCTCCCGACACTCTATACATTAACTCCGCCAGCTCATCGTCTGCTTCCATCTGCACATTTTGTTCCAGCATCTCCAGCATATCGCTGCTGCCGGCAAACAGCTCGCGGTTGGTGGAACCTCGCACATCCGCGATGTACACATAGTCAAACACCTCCGAAATCGTGTCGGCAAGGTATTGATTGATGCTGTCCTCGCCGCCTCCCCGCATATTCATGTTGACCACCATGACGCCGCCCTCGTTCAGATGCTCCCGCACCATGGTAAAAAACTCGATGGAAGACATCTGAAAAGGGATCGTGATATCCTGGTACGCATCCACCATGATCACATCATAGGTCTGCTCGATCACATTCAGATATGCCCGCCCGTCGTAAGTCGTCACTTTCACATCCTCGGGCAGCTCAAAATACCTGGTCGCCAGATCTGTGATCTTCTGGTCGATCTCCACGCCTTCCATGGTCAGATTGTCAAAATACCTCTCGCACTGGGTGGCAAATGTGCCGGTTCCCATGCCCAGTATCAGCACATCCAAATTTTCTTTCTCATGCACTCCCGCCATAAAGGGAGCCGCCATGGCATAGTCGTAATACATGCCCGTCAGCGCGGCGTCCTTTTTCAAGATGGACTGTACGCCAAACAGCACGTTTGTGGAGAGGATCACATTTCGCTCATCTTCCCTCACCTGCAGATAATTGTAGATCGATTCTCCCTCATAGACAAACCCGCTCTCCCAAAATGCAAAGCTGCCGTCATGTCCTAAGATACAACACGCCACAAACAAAACGCCGCTGGCTGCCGTCTTCTTTAGGCCGGTGCGGCTGCTAACAAAATAGATTGCCGCCAGCAAGAGCAAAATTCCGGCAAAAAGCAGAAAGGTGACGGAAGTCCCCACCGCAGGAATGGTCACAAACGTGGGAAGAAACGTGCCCAAAATACTCCCCACCGTGTTGAAAGCGCCCAGGGTGCCCACCGTCCTGCCGTTGTCCTCCAGACTGCCCGTGGCATATTTTGCAAGAGAGGGCGTCACGGTGCCCAGCAAAAACAGCGGAAATACAAAGATCACCATACACGCCGCAAAGGCCGCGCACACCAGGAAATTGCTGTTGACGGCAAAGATCACCAGAGCCGAGATCCCCACTATGATATACTTGCCCGCCACCGGGATGGCGGCGATCCAGACCGCGGCGATCAGGATCCGCACATAGAGCCTGTCCGGATTGGGGTTTTTGTCCGCCGCCCTGCCGCCGTAGACATTTCCCAACGCCATCGCAATCATAATTGTGCCGATGATGATCGTCCAAACGATCTGAGAAGAGCTGAAATACGGCGCCAGCAGCCTGCTCGCACCCAACTCTACCGCCATCACGGACATTCCCGCAAAAAACTCAGTCAGATAGAGATACACCTTATTTTGTAAGATTCCTTTCATCGGTCTGCCGTCTTTCATTTATTCACCTCATCCGTCCATATTTTGCGATGCCGTTTAATCATTTTGCCCCCAAACCCTCTGTGCCTGCGCGCACATGATGAGGAACGCTCCCACCCCGTGCAGATCGTTGGTGGAGGTGGGCCGCTCGCAATAATGTTTATAGTCTCCCACGCCGGTGCCCACGCACACGCCGCCCACGAGAAGGTCTTCTCCCTCCCATTCCAGAGAGTCGATCACGGCATCATAACCGGTCTTTGCGATATGCAGACAATCTTCCTCCAAAATCCCCATCCGAACCGCTTTACAGATCGCCGCCACATACAGACAGCTACAGGAGATCTCAGGCCAGTTGCCGTCCTCGCCCGCCTTGTCCACCACCTGATACCAGAGGCCGTTTTCCGCCTGATACTTACACACAGCTCTGAGCAGATCCGCGGCAATATCGGCAAGTTCCTCATAATAGTCGCAATCCTTGGGCATATGATCCAACTCGTCCAAGATCGCCACCGGCACCCAGCCGATACTCCTGCCCCAAAATTCAGGCGAACGCCCTGTTTTCTCATCCGCCCAAGGCTCCTGCCTCGCATCGTCATAGGCATGATACCAAAGTCCTGTGCGCTCGTCGTAAGTTTTCTTCCGCATCAGCGTCACCTGCTCATAAGCCTCCCTGAAAAACTCAGGATGCCCGAAACGCGCGGCATACTCCGCGCTGATCGGCCCTGCCATATAAAGTCCGTCAAGCCACATCTGCCTTGGATAATGCTTCTTGTGATAGTAGCCGCCCTCCTCTATCTTGGGAAACTCCCTGAGCACCCCCATCAGCTCCTCCAACGCTTTATGATATCTCTCATCCCCTGTCCGCTCATACAGCGGAAAAAGCAGGATACCCGGCTGAATATCGTCCAACTGTCCTGTGTCATACTTGCGGATTCCGCCCTGTTCGTCCACACAGGAATCCACCCATGCTTTCACATAATCAAAATATTTCTCCGCCTCGGGACTCTCCTCTCTATACAACTTATACACCTGATAAACCCCCGACAAAAAGACCCCCTGATGATAGTGAAACCGTCCCTTGGGCGGCAGATCCTCCGCCTTGAACTTCCTCATCATCGTCTCGATACTCTTGACCCCGTAATCCATCGGGCGCAGTTGCTTTTTCTCCATCTCTTTCTCCTTTCTTCTCTTTATGTGAAACTCCATTTTGCGTAAACCGAATTGTGCAGATTGCATATTTCACAAGCAGACTCTTGAAAAACACTGGTACTTAGATGCCGTACTTTGGCATCTTATGTACCACTGTGTTTTTCACGAAGCGAGAGTGTGTCTGCGGTGAAATATACAATCTGCACAATGACACGCTTCAAACAAGAGTTCCACAATTCCCTACTTTTCATCATACCACAAATTCCACTCCATATCCAGCAAGCTTGCCGTCAAAGGTTTCTCCGGAAAGCAGCGAGCGTCCCGTCACATTTGTTTCAACCGCATAGTCATTGTGATTCAGCAAGATGACACAGCCTTCCCGCCGCACGATCTCCACGCCCTTTGGCGCATCCCACATTTCCACTCCGGCGGCCTCGCTGATATAGCGCACCAGTTTCTTTAGCGCCTCCGGCTCCAGATCGCATCCCACATAGTACACGCTGCCCTCCCCGAAGCGATTCACGGTCACAGCCGCCCTGCCCGCAAAATAATGGTCCGCATAACTACATAACACTTTCGCTGTCAAAGGCTCGATCACATCGCACCAGACGGACGCCTCCGACTCCACGATCCCTTTTATGTGGGCAGGCTTTCGTAAGGGAGTAAACTCCTCCACCTCGATTCCCGCCAGCTCTGCAAAAGCGCAGGGCAATGTGGTTTGAAACAGATTGTTATACAAGTCTCTGCCGCCACTCCGAAATGTAGTGACAAGTGTTCCACCGCCCCTGACATACTCCGTCACTTTCCGCAATTCCTCCGGATCCACCAGGTTGTAGGCTGGCATATACACCACCTTGTACCCTTCATAGCTCCCCATGGACACGGCGGCAGCAATATTGAGATCTGCGTTCGCGCGATAATAGGCGTAGAGTAGACTCTCATAGTCAAACCCTGCCGCGTGACGCTTGATGCTGTGCGCCCAGGCGTTGTCATAAGATTTTACAATCAATGCCTGATACTTGTTTTTGGCCCCCACGATGTAGGACTCCAGTTTTCTCAACTCCTCGCCCGTCTCTTTCAGTTCGCGGTAGCGTCTGCGGGGGATGCCGTCCTGATCTAACACCCCGTACCAATACTGCTCCATCCCGTAGGGAAGCGCCCGAAAGCGAAAATACACGATCCCCTCTCCCCCGTGGGCAAGCGCCTGATAGGTCCACAATCGCAGTTGACCCGGCTCGGGGGCCGCCCCCATGATATCCCAGCCGCAAGGCCCCGACTGCTGCTCCGCCACAATGAAATTGGCGTCCTTCAATCCCCGCATATTCTCATGCGCCATGGAAACGTACTCGTACTCGGAACTGCCCCACTGATTGTCAGGGTAGTTGTCCCAAGCCACCAGATCCAGGTCCCCCGCCAGATCATAATAATCGATATCGGAAAAATGTCCCATGAAATTGTGTGTCACAGGCTTGTCGCTGTACTGTCTCACGGCGTCGATCTGTAATTTTTGATAGGCCGCCCAGGAATCCGAGGCAAATCTTCGATATTCCAGGTCCAGAGAGGGATTGTGGGACCAGCTCTGCGCGTTCTCCGGCTCGCAGGAATTGTACACAGGCAGGATCACATCCGCAAAAGAAGCGTACTGCAAACTCCAGAATACCGTTCCCCAGGCTTTGTTGAGATTGTCGATGTCGCCATATTTTTTCTCAAGCCACCCCGCAAACGCTCTGCGGCAGTTCTCACAATAACATCGGGTAGAGCTGTGACAGCCAAATTCATTGTCGATCTGCCACGCGATCACATGGGGATTGTCCCCGAAATGCTGTGCCATCTCCCGCGCTATGCGCACGCTTCGCTTCCTGTAATCCGCACTGTTGGCGCAGCCTTCTCGCCTGGCTCCCCAGTTTTTCTTTCGTCCGTAGCGGTCTCTCTGCAAAATATCGTACTTTTCCGCCAGCCACTTGGGCGGCCCCGCGGTAGGGGTGCACAAGATGACATCGATCCCCTCCGCCGCCAACACCTGTATGGCGTCGTCCATCAGAGAGAAATCAAATTGCTCCTCCTCCGGTTCCATCACGCCCCACGCAAAATCGCCCATGCGCACCGTGTTAAAACCGGCCTCCCGCATCAGCCTCGCGTGATGCGCCCATTCGCTCCGGTCCCAATGCTCGGGATAATAACATGCGCCAAAGATCATAGCATTCTCCTCCTGCTTTTGTTTTGAAGGCATAAGTACCTTTTTTCGGTTTTCGTATGATATATCGGAGAGTCTCAAAACAAAAAATACGATACTTGTAAAAAAATCTCCAAAAAATACCAGACTGTGGTATACTATATACTATCTTGGGAGGTAAGTAAAGCATTATGGATATTATTATTGTAGGCTGCGGCAAGGTGGGTTTTACCCTGGTCGAGCAGCTAAACGGAGAAAATCACAATATTGTCGTGATCGACGAAAATAAGGATAAGGTTCAGTCCATCACGGACGAGCTGGACGCCATGGGTGTGGTGGGCAACGGCGTGAGCTATCAGACCCTTGTGGAGGCCGGTATCAAACACGCCGACCTACTGATCGCCGTCACCGGTTCCGACGAGCAGAATCTTCTCTGCTGTGTCATCGCCAAAAAGGCCGGTAATTGTAAGACCATCGCCCGCGTGCGCAACCCGATCTACAACACCGAGACGGCCTTCCTCAGAGAGGAGCTGGGACTGGCCATGATCATCAATCCTGAGCTTACGGCGGCCTCGGAGATCGCCCGCATTTTCCAGTTCCCGTCCGCGGTCAAGGTAGACACCTTTTCCAAGGGGCGCATCGAGCTGATGCATTTTCGGGTCACAGGCGACTGTCTCCTCAACAACTACGAGTTGATCCATATCCGCACCACCTTAAAGTGCGACGTGCTGGTCTGCATGGTCACAAGAGGGGAGGAAGTTCTGATACCCAGAGGCGATTTCGTATTCCGGGAGGATGACGTGGTAGCCTTTGTATCCACTCCCACCAAGGCCAACGATTTCTTCCACAAAATCGGCATCGGCACCGGCAAGGTCCACACCGCCATGCTGGTGGGCGGCGATACCATGACCTACTATCTGGCCAGACGTCTGCTGGCGGTAGGGATCGACACCAAGATCATAGAACCCGACATGGCCCGCTGTGAACACTTGAGCGAGCTTTTGCCCAAAGCCACCGTGATCTGCGGGGACGGCAGCGACGAAAAGCTGCTTTTGCAGGAGGGCTTGGCCTCTGTGGACGGTTTTGCCGCCCTCACCAAGCTGGACGAGGAGAATATCCTGCTCTCTCTGGTGGCGCGGAAAAACTCCCACGCCAAGATCGTCACCAAGATCAACCGCGTCAATTTCAACAATGTGCTGGGAGATATCAAACTTGACAGCACCACCTTCCCCAGGCTGCTCACCGCGGACGTGATCATCAAATATGCCCGTTCCATGAACGAATCTTTAAACAGCAACGTGGAAAACCTGTACAAACTGGAGGAGGGACGCGCGGAGGCCCTGGAGTTTTACATCAAAGAACCTTCCGCCGTCACAGGCATCCCCTTAAACAGGCTGCGCCTGAAGAAAAATCTGCTGGTCTGCTCCATCACCAGAGGCAGCCAGATCATCATTCCAAACGGCCAGGACGAGCTGCGCGTCGGCGACTCTGTGGTGATCGTGCTCGCCCACGCCAAACTGAATGACATCAAGGATATTCTGGAGGGCTGACCATGAATTTTTCAATTGTACGTTTTATTTTAGGATGGGTTTTGGAATTTGAGGGCATTTTTCTGCTGTTGCCCGCGTTTGTGGGCGTTTTCTACAAGGAATGGCGATCTTCCCTCTCCTTTTTCGCCACGGCGGCGCTGTGTCTGATATGTGGCTTTTTCCTGAAGCGGAAGCGCCCGAAACAGACCGACCTGTACACCAGAGAAGGCTTCGCTTCTGTGGCGCTCAGTTGGACGGCAATGAGCGTCTTTGGTGCTCTGCCCTTCCTTTTTACCGGAGAAATCCCCCATTTTATTGACGCGCTCTTTGAGACGGTATCCGGCTTTACCACGACCGGCGCCAGCATTTTATCGGATGTGGAGGCGTTGAGCCATGCCAGCCTCTTTTGGCGCAGCTTCACCCACTGGATCGGCGGAATGGGCGTGTTCGTCTTTATCATGGCGATCCTGCCCCTGATGGGAGGCGGCACTTCCATGAACCTGATGCGCGCGGAAAGTCCCGGGCCTTCCGTGGGCAAACTGGTGCCCAGGGTAAAGGACACCGCCAAGATCCTCTATGAAATCTACATCGCGCTCACGCTGATCGGCGCTGTGGTATTCTGCGTCTGCGGTCTGAATCTCTTTGATTCCCTGACCACGATCTTTGGCACGGTGGGCACCGGCGGATTCGGCACTTACAATGACAGCGTGGTCCGTTTCAGCCCGTTACAGCAAAACATGATTACTCTCTTTATGATCCTCAGCGGGATCAATTACTCCGCCTATTTCTGCCTGCTGCGCAGACAGTTCAAGGACGCCTTCTCCATAGAGGAGGTCCGCGTCTATCTGCTCATCATCTTGGGCAGCGTGGCAGTCATTGTCTGGAATATCCACGGCATGTATCCCACCCTCTCCGAGAGCGTCCGCCATGCATTTTTCCAGGTCGGCTCCATCATCACCACCACCGGCTTTTCTTCCACGGACTTCAACACCTGGCCGCAGTTGTCCAAGACGATCCTGGTGTTGCTCATGTTTGTAGGCGCCTGCGCGGGCAGCACCGGAGGCGGCATCAAGATTTCCCGCATCCTTCTGCTGATCAAATCTATCCGCAGAGAGCTATCCACCATGATCCACCCCAGAATGGTCAAAAAGATCTCCATGGACGGACATGTGGTGCCCCACGACACCATGCGTTCCCTCAATGTGTTCATTGCGGTCTACTTTATTTTGTTTTTCTCTTCGGTGTTGGTTGTGGGAATTGATAATTTTGACTTCACCACCAATTTTACGGCGGTGCTGGCGACACTGAACAACATCGGCCCCGGACTGGAAATGGTCGGTCCCACGCAGAACTTCTCCATCTTCAGTCCGTTCTCCAAATGCGTCTTGATCTTTGACATGCTGGCAGGACGTCTGGAGCTGCTCCCGATGCTCATACTCTTAAATCCATCCTGCTGGAAAAAATATTGATCAAATATTGATCAGATCAGGAAGAATGAGGGCAATGTCCGCAACTGCTGCAATTTCCGCCGCACTGTAAGGACTTGCCCTTCTTTTTATCCCGTATCATACTCCTGACGGCAAGCGCGACTACCGCCGCCAAAATCAACGCTACAATGATCGTACCCATATCCGCCTCCTTGACAAAATAAAAAATTCACAATTCTGTGACCAAACGAGATATCCGATCTCTATATGGTTAGTATATGCTAACTCACGTTCGTTGTCAATACTTTTGGAAGTATTTTTCTTCCTCCGCATCTGGACAGTATTCTCCCGTGTGTGCTAAAATGGGGGAAATAATGGGAGGTTAGCGGAAAATGCATAGAATTTTGATAATTGAAGATGATCCCGTTATCCGGGATGAGTTGGCTCTGCTGCTGTCCAACGAGGGTTATCAAACTCTGGCAGTCACCAAGTTTTCCAATGCTGCCATGCAGGTTTCGGAGTATAACCCAAATCTGATTTTACTCGACCTGAATCTGCCGGGGCGTGATGGTCTCTCCCTATGTGCGGACATTCGCAGGGTCAGTTCAACCCCCATCATCTTTGTCACCAGCCGCGACTCCGCGGTGGACGAACTGCGTGCTTTAAGCCTGGGGGGAGATGATTACATCACAAAACCCTACAACATTCCTGTTCTGTTGGCTCGAATCAAAGCTGTCCTTCGCCGTTCCGGCGGGGCAGCAGAACCAGACACATTATCGACAGACGGTCTCACGCTCCACTTAACCCAGGGAACAGCGTCAGCGGGAGGAAAGACGGTGGAGTTGACCCGAAATGAACTGAAAATACTTTCTTATCTTATGACACATGCAGGGAAAATAGTTTCCCGCGCCGATTTGATTGAAGTATTGTGGGAAAGTCAAATCTATATTGACGATAATACGCTCAGTGTCAATGTCACACGACTGCGGGGAAAATTGGCGGAGCTTGGCCTGCCTGATTTGATTAAGACCCGGCGGGGAATGGGGTATCAATTATGACGTTTAGAGAATTTCTGTCTGATCGGCTGGTACGGCTGATTTTTCATGGCGCAGTGATGGCGGCGGCACTGGCGTTCCTGCTTGCAACGGGAACACAGTCCGGCGTGGCGGTTCTTTTGTTGATTATTCTGCTGCTGATTTTTGCGTTGGAACAGGTAATAGACTTTGTGAAATGCCGCGCCCGACTGGACGAACTGGAAACCATTATGCAAAAGCTGGATAAAAAATATCTGTTTGCCGAGTGTATTCCCAATACCCGGAACGCTTATGAGCGCAGGCTGCTGGAATTGTTTCGCAGAGCCGGGCGGCACATGGTTCGGGCTGTTTCCGATGCCGAGGCCGCACAGCGGGAGTATCGGGAGTATATAGAGAGCTGGGTACATGAAATCAAAACCCCTATCACGGCGGCAGGGTTGATTTGCCGCAGCGCTGACCCTAACGTGCGGTGCAAACTCTCCCCGGAGTTGGCGCAGATCGAGGCCCATGTGGAGCGGGCCTTATTTTATGCGCGGGCCCAAAACCCGGAGAAGGACTTTATCATTCGTCAGACTGACCTTGCGGAAATCACGGCGCAGGCCCTCAACCAGCATCGAACATTGTTGATGCAAAGCGGTGTAAAAGTGGACGCGGATTGTTTAAACCAAACTGTCTACACAGATGGAAAATGGGCGGCTTTTATCGTAGGGCAGCTATTACAAAATGCCGTCCGCTATCGGAGTGAACAGCCGGTTTTGGAGTTACGGGCAAAACGGATTGGACAGCAAGTGCAGTTGATCGTACAGGATAATGGAATCGGTATTCCGGCCCATGAACTGCCCCGCATCTTTGACCGGGGTTTTACCGGCAGCAACGGGCGAAACAGGGGCGGTTCCACAGGGATAGGACTGTATCTTAGCCGCAAGCTGGCGGATTGTCTGCAAATTGAATTGCAGATCACTTCGGAGGCCGGAACAGGCACAACAGTCCGCATTACCTTCCCGGCGCCGGGAAAAAGTGTATTCCAGGGAAATCTTACAAAAATGTAAGGAAAATCAATATAACTTCGATACAAGAAACCTTGCTTTTGCCGTATCATAGGACAAAGCAAAGGAGGCGGTGATATGCTGCAAGTCAAAAACATTGAAAAATACTACGGTGACAAGAACAATGTGACAAAGGCCCTGGATCGCGTCAGCTTTACTGTGGCGGACGGAGAATTTATCGCCATCATGGGCGCGTCCGGCAGCGGGAAAACGACCCTGCTAAACTGCCTTTCCACGATCGATACCGTCAGCGCCGGAGACATTCTGCTGAACGGGGAAAGCATCGCGGAGCTGCCTGACAGTGAGCTGGCCCGGTTTCGCAGGGAAAAGCTGGGGTTTGTATTCCAGGACTTCAATCTGCTGGACACCTTGACGGTTGAGGAAAACATCGGGCTGGCCCTGACCCTCAACCACTCAGACCCCGGCGCCGTCCGGCGACAGGTGAACGGCGTGGCGCAGAAGCTGGACATCACAGACATTCTTGGCAAATTTCCGTATCAGGTATCCGGAGGCCAGAAACAACGTGCCGCTTGTGCCAGAGCCATCGTTGCGGGCCAATCGCTGCTGCTGGCCGATGAACCGACCGGGGCGTTGGATTCCAAGTCCTCCAAAAATCTGTTGGAGATTATGACTACCATGAACCGGGATATGGGGGCCACGATCCTGATGGTCACGCACGATGCCTACAGCGCAAGCTATGCAGGGCGGGTGCTGTTTCTGAAGGACGGGCGCATTTTCAATGAACTGATGCGCGGAGAGCGGACACGCTCTGTATTCTACCATGAGCTCTTGGATGTTCTGGCCCTGTTGGGAGGTGATGTCAGTGACGTACTCTAAACTGGCCCTGCGCAACGCCAAGCGACAGGCGAAAGATTACCTGGTCTATTTTGCCACGGTAGTCATGGCAGCAGCCTTGCTTTACGCTTTTAATGGACTTGTATTCTCTCAGGAACTTCAAACCTTATCCCAACTGATGAAGCAGCTACCCGTTGTGATCGTGATGGTCAGCGCTGTGGTGGTGTGTATCTTCGGTTGGCTGGTATCCTACTCCACTCAATTTATGCTTTCCCGCCGGAGCCGGGAATTGGGAACCTACATTCTGATCGGCCTGGAAAACAAGCAGGTGGCCCGACTGTTCTTCCTAGAAAATTTAGCGGTAGGGAGCTGTGCCCTGGTACTGGGAATCGCCCTGGGCGGACTGCTCTACCAAGTTCTACGCGCCATTATCCTAACCTTATTTGGACAGTCTTATCATTTTTCGCTGTCTCTTTCTCTGCCTGCAATGGGATTGACGATTGCATATTTCGTGTTGATTTACCTCCACGCTCTACACAAGAGCCATAAGCGTATCCGGCAGATGAAGATTTACGACCTGATTTACTTTGAGCGTCAGAATGAAGGCGCAGCTATCCGGACCGAAAAAAAACGCCAACAGGTATTTATTGTGTCTATTGTGCTGGGAATCGTGGGAACCGGTCTGCTTATGGCGGGAGATTTGATGTTGGGTATTATTGGGGCAGGAATCATTATTATCTTCTTGTTCGGCTTCTTTCTCAGCTTCGCCTCCGGGATACCGGCCTTCTTCGACAAGCGGCCTGCCAGGAAGTACAAAGGCCAGACACTATTGGTTTTTCGCACACTCACGGCCAAGCTGACCACTATGGGCATCGTTATGGCGACAATCTCTATGATTTTTATTGCCACTATTATCTCAGAGGGTTCAGGGCTGGTATTTCGAGGTATTTTTGAAGGGCGGGCGAATCACTACTCTTGCTTTGATCTCTGTATCAGCGTTTCCAACAATGAGCAGGACCACACGCCTTATCTGGACTATATTGAGGACAATATTCCGGTGGAATCCGACCTGTTATATTCGGTGTATCAGGGAACCGGCAATCAGGTGAACCGTTTTCTGGAGGAGGACGCAGCGCAAACGAGGTTTATCCGCTATTATGACACGGATTTAATTCTTCGGTACAGTGACTACGCTGCTCTGCGGACAATGTTGGGTTATCCGGAAATATCTTTGGAATCAGGAACCTACCTGATCCACTGTATGGAGTATTTGGAAAAAGCCTTGACGGAATACAATATCCCCATCACCATAGGAGGGGCAACACTCGCTCCAGGCGGTGTCTACACAGAACCGTTCAATCAGTATGGTTGGGATGCCAACGGCGGAAATTTCATACTTGTGGCGCCGGATGAATTGGTGGAAAACCAGCCTGTGGCTCACCGCATCTATTGCGCCTTAACTGCCCGGCCGGTGACCTCGGAACAGTTTGAAGCACTACGCAACATCCGAAATGATGATGCCCGCCCGGAGTATGATACCCTCCATGGGGCCGCTGACGAGCAGGCCGAGGCCGCTGCTGAAACTGCTACTTTGGTCTTTCCTCTTTTCTTCCTGGCCCTGGCCTTGACCATGACTGCCGCTACCATACTCACGATCCAACAGCTCAGCGAAACAGAGCGTTTTCGCCGTCAGTTCGAGTTGCTGCGGAAATTGGGGATGCAGCGCCGAGAGATGGAAAAAGCACTCCGCAATCAGTTCGCCATCTACTATGCTATGCCCGCTTTGCCGGCGTTGCTAATTGGCGCGCCCTTTATCTTCCATCTCTCCACAATTCCGGAGGCGGGTATTATGACAGGACACAACAGTCCCTATGTAATCACGGGCATCTCCCTGGGACTGTTTTTCCTTATTTACGCTGTCTATATCATATTGGCCCATATCAGTCTGAAACGGAATGTACTTTCCAAATAACCTGCCCTAAGACTGATCCGTTTCTTCCTCCACAAATTTCACAACGCTGTCCGCCGTGCAATTGAGGGCCTTGCACAGCTTTTCCAAGGTGTACATTGTGATATTTTTATTGTGTTTCAGACTGTGTATGGTACTGACGGGAATATTGTGCCTGTTGATCAGCGCATAAGTCGATACGCCCTGCTCGCGCATTGTCTCCCATAATGGTTCGTAGCTTATCATCGATTTGTCCCTCTTTTTTTCTCTATCCATTATCTTTCAAAAAATTGAGGTTGAATATACTAGATATAGCAAGTATACTTGTCATATCAAGTATATTTTGAAGGAGGAAATATCATGGAAATTGAAAGATTGAAGGAACGACTTTTTGCTTTGAATAAAGAAATCGCATCCATTTTGGAGGAGAGCGGATACAACAAAAGCTCAGATCTGCCGGATACAAAATGGGACGAAAAAGACCCTGACGACACCATGCTGTATCAAGAATTTTCAGAATTGTTACAGCATCTTGATTATGTGCACGGCGTTCTCGATTATTTGGAAAAACCGGTCACACATGAAGGAATACTGACCCTGAATCAAAGGGAAAAATATGAAATTGACGGCCTGGAATTACAGGAAGGTGATATTTTAGAAGTGCTGACAAAGGATCCATACACGAAAAACTATATCTGGGAAGAATGTTATATTCCCAATAAACATGATCATCCGCTTATAAAGAACCTGATATCAGAGGGCAAAAAAGCCCGCATCCGAGGGGAGCAAAAATAGCTGCGCCTAAAAGCGCAGCAGACTGTCTTTTTTCTCTCTGCCCGGATAAAACCGATAGCGGAACTTTCCATAACCCTCAAACTCCGAAATAACGCTTTCTTCCGCCTCCGGTATCTGCGCGTTCGGGTCCACTTGCGCCTGCACAAACAGGCTCTTGTTGAGATGCGCCGCAAGCAGTCTATAATGTCCGTCCAGCACATAGAAACTGTTGTTGTTGATGCCACAGCTCAACTTGCCGTAGGAGGCCCCTGTCCGGTCCGCCAGATAGCCGTCTAAGATTTCCAAAGACAGCTCTCCCATCTTTCGGGTGGGATATAAAGAGGCCGGATTCAAGAGCACTCTGTTGGTAAACGTTCCCGCCTCGTAGTCCTTCAACTGGCGCAAAAGCTCTTCCACGATCTGCTCCGGCATCGCGTGAGTGGTCTCCAGGATCAGATTATAGTTTTTCATATTGTAATAATTGATCCCGTACAGATCCGAAAACCTCTCCTGCTCCACAAACTGCCGCTTCAAAAGGCTCTCTCTGCACTCCTCTAAACTGTCGAAGCTCTCGGTCTCTCTGCCCGCCTTCTGCACGCGGTCCGCGGCGGTGTTGATATCCACCGTGAGGAACACCTTGAAGCTGTTCTCCACAAAATGCCATGCCAGCCTGGAATCAAACACCATATTGTCCTTCTCTCTGCCCAACTTTGTGGTCAGATTGTCAATCCGATCGTCTATATCGTGAATCCCTTTCGCCGCCTCCCTCTGCACGCGCTCGTTGAGCTGGATCACGCTCAGTCCTTCCTCCGCCGCGATCTGCCGGAATATCCCTCCTGTGGAGACGACCTCGTACCCAAGCTTGGAAAGTTCCTTGCAGACCGTGGACTTGCCGGATCCCAAATTTCCCGTAACCGTAATGTTCATAAACGCACCTCCGCTTCGAAAACACTGATCTATGACTGATCTATGTATGATATTGATGCTTCTGATCTTAGTATTGCACATTTATCCCAAAGTGTCAATTTTGTAACGGCTATATATTGTTTGCATATTTACGCCAACTATGATAAAATCACTTTAGCATTTTAACCTTTCAACGTGTTAAATTCTCAATGCATAGGAGGAACTATGAAACTACTATTACTGATCCTTTACTTTGCAGTACTGATCGGCATCGGTCTCTACTGCCGCAAACATGCTACCGACGTCAACGGCTTCGTGCTTGGCGGGCGTTCCGTAGGCCCCTGGCTCACAGCCTTCGCCTACGGCACCTCTTATTTTTCCGCCGTGGTTTTTGTGGGTTATGCCGGACAGTTCGGCTGGAAGTACGGCATAGCAGCCACCTGGGCGGGCATCGGCAACGCCATCATCGGCTCCCTGTTGGCATGGGTCGTCCTGGGCCGCAGGACCCGCATTATGACGCAGCATCTCAATTCCGCCACCATGCCGCAGTTCTTCGGGGAACGCTTTGGCAGCAAACCTTTAAAAATAGGCGCTTCCATCATTATCTTTATCTTTTTGATCCCCTACACGGCCTCCCTGTACAACGGACTCTCCCGTCTGTTCGGCATGGCGTTCAATATCGACTATTCCGTCTGTATCATCCTGATGGCGATTTTAACCGCCATCTATGTGATCGCCGGCGGCTATATGGCAACTGCCATCAACGACTTTATTCAGGGGATTATTATGCTCCTTGGAATCTCCACGATCATCATAGTCGTGTTAAAGAGCAAGGGCGGCTTTATGGCGGCGCTGGACGGCCTGGCGAGAGTTACGGACGAGTCAGTGGCCGCCACCCCCGGCGTGTTCGCCTCCTTCTTTGGGCCGGATCCTTTAAACCTTCTGTTTGTGGTGATCCTGACTTCTTTGGGCACCTGGGGTCTGCCCCAGATGGTTCAGAAATTTTATGCCATCAAAAATGAGGAAGCGATCAAAAAAGGAACCATCATCTCCACCCTGTTCGCGCTGGTGGTGGCCGGAGGCAGCTATTTTCTGGGCGGTTTCGGCAGACTGTTCTCCGATCAGATCGACGTGAACGCCAACGGATACGATTCCGTGATTCCCACCATGCTCTCGGGTCTCTCGCCCTTATTGATCGCGCTGGTGGTGATCCTGGTGCTCTCCGCTTCCATGTCCACCCTTTCCTCTCTGGTCATCGCCTCCAGTTCCACTTTGACCATCGACTTTTTGAAAGAGCTGATTTTCAAAAAGATGGAAGAGAAAAAACAGGTGCTCACCATGCGCATCCTGATCGTAGTGTTTATCGCCATCTCCTCCATTTTGGCCTTGATCCAATACAAGAGTTCCGTGACGTTCATCGCGCAGTTGATGGGCGTGTCTTGGGGCGCTCTGGCGGGTTCCTTCCTCGCGCCTTTTATGTACTCGCTCTATTCCAAAAAAGTGACGAAGGCGTCCTGCTGGGTGTGCTTTTTGTTCAGCTCCGTGCTGATGATCGCCAATATCTTCTTCCGTCCTTACTTCCCTGCTATCATGCAGTCGCCCATCAACTGCGGCGCCATCGCCATGTTGGCGGGATTGGTGATCGTCCCTGTCGTCAGCCTGTTTACGCCCAAACCGGACAAGAATCTTGTGGATAACGCATTTTCCTGCTATGAGATCAAGACGGAGGTTGCCCAAAAGACAGCTCTGGGGAAATAAAAATCTATTTGTTACAGGAGGGTAGGATGTGAGTCAGCAAACCAACAAAAACGTGTTGTTACGCCTCTTTTTCAGCACATTGTACATCAGCGCCTTCACCTTCGGCGGCGGCTTTGTGATCATTACCTTTATGAAGCGAAAGTTCTGCGACGAGCTGCACTGGCTGGAGGAACAGGAAATGTTGGATATCGCTGCTCTGGCGCAGTCCTCCCCCGGCGCGATCGCCGTCAACGCGGCGATTTTGGTGGGCATCAAGGTGGCGGGAGCCGCTGGCATGGCGGTGGCGGTGCTCGGCACCGTCATCCCGCCCCTTGTGATCCTCTCCTTCCTATCCTTTATTTACGAGGCCTTTTCCGCCAACATTTACGTTGCACTGATGTTAAAAGGGATGCAGGCTGGCGTGGCCGCCGTGCTCTTGGACGTGGTATGCAATCTGGGCGGCAAGCTGCTGAAAAGCCAACTTCTCAGGAACCTTCTGCTCATGGCCGCCGCTTTTATAGCTGCCGCCGTCTGCAAGATCAACGTGATCTACATTATCCTGGCCGCTATCGGCATCGGCTTGCTCACCCGTTCCCGCGCGCACAAAAAACCGCCCGAACCGGATCCCAAAAAGGAGGAGGCGCCATGAACCTGTCTCTCTATTTGCAATTATTTTTCAGTTTCCTTCAGGTCGGAATGTTCAGCATTGGAGGCGGCTATGCGGCGCTGCCCCTGATACAGGATCAGGTCGTGAACCGGCACGACTGGCTCTCCATCAGCGAATTTAGCGATCTGATCACCATAGCGGAGATGACTCCTGGCCCCATCGCCGTCAACTCCGCCACCTTTGTGGGCATACGGATCGCGGGCTTCCCCGGCGCGCTGGTGGCGACCTTCGGCTGCATCTGCCCCTCTCTCATCCTGGTCTCCCTGCTCGCCCACCTGTATTTTAAATACCGAGAGATGAAAACGCTGCAACATATACTGGAATGTCTGCGACCGGTCATCGTGGCGTTGATCGCCTCCGCGTGCCTCTCCATACTCCGGTCGGTCGCCGCCGAGAGCGCCCTTTCAATCGGCGATTTCAACCTGGTGGGGATCCTGCTCTTTGCCGCCGCCTTCCTTGCGCTGCGCAAAAGCAAACTGAGTCCGATCCTTGTCATGATCCTGTGCGGATGCGCAAACCTGTTGATCCACGTGGCAGGCAATGAACTGCTATAACTGCTTTTTTCTCACTTTTCTTTTCCTTGTGATGTCAACCAATTTATGTTATACTGTAACAATATAAGAGGATATCGCAAGTGATTGCATAGAAAGGAATCATAGAATGAAAACCAACGAATCTGCTGAAAACTATCTGGAAACCATATTGATCCTGAGCAAAAAGCATCCCGTAGTCCGCGCCGTCGATATTGCAGCGGAGCTGGGGTACAAAAAGTCAAGCGTCAGCGTCGCCATGAAAAACCTGCGGGAGAATCAACATATCACCGTCACAAAGGAAGGCTTCATCTATCTGACTGAAGCCGGCAAGGAGATTGCAGACATGATCTACGAACGCCACGAACTTCTCTCCTCCTGGCTGGAAAGCCTGGGCGTAGATAAGCAGGTCGCCACAGAGGACGCCTGCCGTATTGAACATGTGATCAGCAAGGAAAGCTTTGAAGCCATCAAAAAAGTCATCGCTCCCAACGCCTGAACGTTACACTTGAAACCCAATGCAGATAACAGGAACCACCGATAGACGGTTGGCCCGTTCATAAGTTTACAGAAACAGCTGCTTACCTTGTCACGGGAGGGCGGCTATTTCTGTGTCTTTCCATTCAGTTTCATATTCGTATCACATGGCATCATTCAATTTATATGGTGTCCTCCTCAATCACATAATAAATCTTGTAATTTCGATAATAATCTTTGCGGACACCCAATTCAGCAAGTAACTCATCTTCGTCCAACTCATTTCTCTCCGGAAAATTTACCAGAGAATTTATCTTTGCCCGAATCCCGCTTACTGTATTTTCAGCGGCAGACGGTTTTTCAATTCATAGGCAATGTAATCTCCAACATTTTCTAAATCTTCCTCTGCCAACTCCGTAATCCTAATTTGATATTGCCTCATTTCTGTATTTTTTCTCCAATCTATCGCATACAGTATTAAAGTCTTTCGTCTTCCCCTCTTTTATCTGTTCCAATCCAGCCATTACAAGCTCGCGAACTTCTTGTTTCTGTTCGTCTAAAGCTCTTTGGTAATCTGCTTTTAATGCCTCCGCCATAAAACCAATCCTTTCCGTTTCTATTTTCAATATTCTATCAATAATATCTTGCTTTTATTCTCTAGTAGATAGAAGTATAATGGTACAGCCTGTAGAACCCTCCTCCCAGGTTTTCCGCCTGGACAAGGATCGAAAGCGTACTCCTCCCCATCTTTTTCAATGCCTCCGTGGCATATCCCGTCTGATAACCGCCGTTGGCGTACTGCTGCTCTATGGTAGTCCACAGCGCCGCGGGCACCACATTGGTGAAATTCTGCTCTCCCGCCCCCACTCTCTGGGTCTGCGCCAAACAATCTGCATAGTAGGTATTGAGATCCCACATCACTTCCGAGGCGGAGACTCCCGCCTTTTTCAGCGCTTCCGCATCCTCCTCGGACGGATTGCCGCCTCCGGTACTTCCGGGCCGCACGCTGTCCATCGTGATGGGCGCGTCAAGATTGCCTGTGGAGTTGACATTAACCTGCGCGGGAGGCTCCGTCTCCACGCCTCCGTGCGCACCGCCCTCGCAGGCGGGCAGGTACACCGACAAGCCTTTTCTCACATGCGTATCCGCAAACTCTGCATCCGTCTTGTTAAAATAATCATAACTTGCCGGATCCGTGTCGTCCCATGTGACATCCACATTGTAATAATTCCGATCCAGCCGCACGATATTCCATGCATGATTCTGTCCCGAGTAACCGGTGCAATAATAGCAGGGAATCTGCAGTTGCTGCAAAAGATACTGGTACGCCCGCGCATAACCCGCGCAAACGCTTTTTCCGCTGACCAAGGCGCTGTATGCGCTCTGATTGATCGCGCTGGATGTATCATAATCCGTCAGACTCATCAAAGCGTCATGGACATATTTTTCCTTTTCATAATCGCTGCCAAGCACTCTCGCCGCACTTAAGATGCTCTGCGCCTTGGCGTTAAAATCGTCCTGCGCGATCGAGAGATTGTTGACTGTATGATTATATTGCAGAGAAATCTCCACACATTGTCCGCTCCTAGTATATTTGCAGGAGTACCCGCTGTCTAACCAGAACAACTCGGGGTGATCATTGTAGACCGCCTCAAAGACATTCTTGAGCTGAGAGGCGGACACCTGTACCACCGGCGCGAAGTCCTTTGTCAGATCCATGGCATTGGCGTATATCTGGCGGTATAGAGTCTGCATGTCGGACTCCAACATGGCATAATAGGGATAAAACTCCGCGTCAAAGGTAAGCCCCTCGCCGACGTCTCCTGTGGTCAGGGAATTTTGCAGACTGTTTGCCTCCGTGTCGGCGACTTCCTGCCCTGCCTCCTGGATCGGCTCGTAACCGTTCTTGTCCGTCACGCTCTCGGGAGCCGTCACCTGATCATCCACGGGCACCACATAGCTGACGTTGCCAGGGCGGATCCCCGTCCCGCTGCCTGGTCCAAAGTTATTCTTCTGCGGCAGATTCGCGATATCTTCCGACTCCTCCTTCAGCACATTGCCCAGGACAGATACGGCGTTCCCGCCGGACGCGGCATCTGCCCCCGCCCCCTGCGGACCGTACAGCGCCGCCGCGATCGACCGCGTCAGAGAAGGATTCAGCGCGCATACCAGCACGCCCAGACAACTCAACATCATCAATATACAAATTACATAAAAAAAATTTTTGATTACTTTCAAAACAGTACCATACCTTTCGGAGTGCTCGTCCTACCCGCTCCAAATTATTCCTTACTATTATAATACCTCGCCAAAGCCTCCTTGTAAAGAACATTCTCTACGCTTTGATCAGCGTTTTCCTATGAATGATCCGCAGTCTCCAGTCCGTCCGCCGAATAGCGGTTCGTGGAATTCCACAGGATCCACTCTCTGTACCCCGCGTCATATACCGCCTGAATCTGCTCTCTGATCTGCGCTCCTTCATAGGAAATGTACCCGGGCACCCAACTGGCGGTGAACGCCTGCAGCCAGGGACGCACGATAGCACGGTCCTCCACAGGCAGCACACTCAGCTCCTCCGCCGACTGGCAAAGCGCCGCATACACCGTATCATAGGGATGGGCGTCCGGCACATCCAGGCCGAACACGCCATTGCCATAATGAGAAGGGTAGACCATCGGACTCAAGACATCCACCGTATCTCCCAGAGATACATAGTCCTGTCCCACCGTATTCTTATCCGTCTCGCTTCCGATAATAGTCCCAAACACATCCGCCGTGATCAACGCGCCCTTGGCGTGTATCCGTTCGGCGGCATAGTCCAAAAAGTCTGTGATGGCCTGCTCTCTCGGATAAGCTGCCGCGTCCACGCCATAGTCCGCATGATCCCCGTCGTCTCCAATGGGAAATCTGACATAATCAAACTGGATCTCATCGAATCCGATATCCACCGCCGCCTCCGCCACCTGCGTCAGATACTCCCACACTCCCTGCTCATAAGGATTGACCCAGGCGAGTCCGTAAGCGTCCGTGAGCGGCGTGCCGTCCGCCTTTAAAAGCGCCAGCTCAGGACGCCCCTGTGCCAAGTAAGGATCCTTAAAACAAACAATTCGGGCGATCGTGTAAATATCATGCTCTTTCAGCTTTGCCATCAGCTCCGCCATGTCCGGTATATAATTGATGCAGGCGCCCAGCTCCTCGGCCGCCTCCAGATCCATCCGATACGTGAGATTGCCCTCGTCATTTTTGACGTCGATGACCATCGAGTTCAACTCCGTCTCGTCCAACAGCGCGATCAACTCCTCCATCGATGCGCTGCCGGCCCGCGGTCCGGTGACATAAATCCCTCTCACCTCCGGCCGCTCCCGCTCCCAGGGTTCTTCCTCATGCTGTGCATCCTCAGTCTCCTCATCGGGAAGCTCCCTTGACGAATTGACCTCCCGCTCCACCACGGCAGACACGGACTGTTCCGCCCCGCAACCGGACAGACAGACTCCCCAAAAAAACAAGATCCCGATCCATATTCCTCTCTTCAAACACTCGCCCTCTTTCCATACCAAAAGGGGCCGCCGCATAATAGCTGATTTGGCTATAATGCGACAGCCCCCACTCTCATCTTTATCTTACTGCTCGTTGGCCGTCATGTTATGTACCACATGAGAGATAGCGTCAATCGTCTTGGAGATCTGCTCGTTGAGCTGTCTGCTCTCCACAGACAAATTGCCCACTTCCTTAGCCACCACGGCGAATCCTTTGCCAGCGTCGCCCGCTCTGGCCGCTTCGATGCTGGCGTTGAGAGCGAGGATATTCTGTCTCTGCTGAATACGGTTCAGATCAGCGGTATTCTGCTGGATATCGCGAACCAGATTCTCACACTCGGTCACACCGGTCGTCAGTCTCTCGATCAACTTGCCATTGTATTTTAAATTGTACTCTGCATTGATGAAATTGTTGAGCACTTCCCCCAACAGATTCGCGGAAGCGACAATGCCCTCCTCCGACTTCACAGTCACACCATCCAACGCTCTCAGATAGGTGTCCTCGTCGATGCCAAGCTCTCTCGCCACCTGGGCAAATTTCTGCTCGTCAGGCTTCTCGGGAAGCACCTGACCGCCGATCACGGAACCCAGCTTCTCGCCGTTTACCACCAAATCGATCCCAAAATCGATCAATCCGGCATGGCAATGGTAGACACCCTTGCCCTCTCTATCACACTGTTCGCAGCGGCGTCTTCCCTCATCGCTGCCTCTCGTCAAGTTGATACAAAAATCGGTAAAATTATAGCACTCGGAAATATATTTCCCGTCAGCGCCCACTGCAACTGTCGCCAATCCGGTCGCTTTAGCCCAGTTAGACATAATCTCTTCAAATCTCACCATATCGGTAAAGTCCTGAATCTTCATCCTGCCTTTTCTCCTTTACTTTTGTCCTGTTATGGCCGAACCTGTTATTTTGTCGCGGTTACTATTTGATTATAACATTGTTCGACCCGAAAGTAAAATGAAATTATAAGATTCCGTTAAAAATTTTTGTCATCCTGCGAACGACCCGCTTACACCCCGCCGCAAAGCGAGAGATCACAGGCCGCAGCGGCCGCAGAAAAAGCCAAATGCCGGACGCCGCCCGATACCAAAAATGATCCACGGAAAAATGCCTCCCCTTGCGGATGATCTCCACCAGGACGCCTTTCATCTGATCCGGACGCAGCGGCCCTTCAATCTCCTTTTGATTGTCGCCCACCAGGTAAAAGCGTTCCCCCTCCCTCTTCCAGATACGGTGCAGCACCAAAATACTTCCGTCCCTGCGGTAGAGCGCCACATCCCCGCGCCGCAGCTCATCCGCCCGCACCGGCGCCACTATCGCTTCGTCCCGCCCGGGCACAAAAAGCGGATACATACTGTATCCCTGGGGAAAAAAGCGGACCGAACGCCCCTCCGTCAACAACTGTTCAATATCTTGCATGAAAAATCCCTTCTTTCTCTCTAGCTATCAGTATACAATTTTCCCTTCGTCACGTCAATTTTCATTGTGTATTTTGCTTTTCTGTGTTATATTTTATTTGCCGTAACTGATTCAGCCTTTTCAGGTTGTCAGATTGTCTCGCTCCAACGGGGTGGCAACCGACAATATCAGGGTTTTGCCTGATGTTGCAATCCGAATTGTGCGGATGATATATTCCAAAGCAGACGCTAGCGATGCCATTATTACGAGCGAGGTGCAGCGAAAGCGTGTCTGCATTGGAATATATCGTCCGCACAATGACACTCTCGGCAACTATTTCAAGGCTGAATAGACTTGCCGCCTTTCCCAACAAGAGGATGCCATCTTATCAACGTACAAACCATAAGACAGGGAGGAAAACCTTGAAACGCAATAACCGTTATCACCTGGAAAAATTAGCCGACGTCCCCTATCTGCTCCCCTACGGACAGACACAGGCGGACATTCTGCGCGGCATGAGACTCAACGAGACCGGAGAATATCTCTGGAACAGACTATCGCAGGAATGTAACGAGGAAGAGCTGATCTGTGACTGCGCGGCGCACTACGAAATGCCCGAGGCGGACAAGGACCATCTCAGAGAAGATATCAGACAATTCTTAAAGGAATTGACAGACCGCGGCATGTTGAACGACAGTGAGGCTCCCCTTCCTTGCGCCCTCTCCTCTCTGCCGGAGGCCGGATACGTCTCCATAGCAGGACTGCATCTGCGTCTGCGCGGCCCAGCGGACGCTTTCCCGGAACAGTTCGATCCCTTCCGGACCCAGACGCAAGCCACCGTACATCAAACCATTTTTTTATGTCCCAGCGCGCCCTCTCATCATCTCAACGGGCAGGTCATTTTGCGCCACAGGGATCTCGTGGTGATCGACAGCGGCAGCCTTTACATTCTGCTCTTTCCAGCCGCGCCCCAGATTTTTGAAGCGCACCTGTCCAAGGATGCAGCGCAAGTCGTCTTTTACTGCGCGCCCCCCTTTTCAGCGTCCTTCCACGAAGATCTTTTCCACGCGATCCGCTTGGTTTTCCTCTATCTGGCCCAACGCCATGACAGGATCGCCCTTCACTCTGCGTCCCTGCTCTATCGGGAGAAGATATGGCTATTTTCCGGACCGTCCGGCACCGGCAAATCCACCCACACCAACCTCTGGCACCGCCTGCTTAAGAGCCCGCTTATCAACGGCGATCTGAATCTGATCGCTCCAAGGGAGCAGGCAAGCACAGTCCTTGGCATCCCCTGGTGCGGCACTTCCGGCATTTTTGACAACGCCTCCCATCCCTTGGGCGGCATCATACTGCTCAAACAATCGCCCGACGATCATGTGGAAGAGCTTTCCCGCGACCGACAGATCTTATCAGTACAGCAACGCCTGATCAGTCCCGCCTGGACAAGCGAAATGCTGCGGCACAACCTCACATTGGTGGAGCGGCTGACTTCCCATATCCTGATCTGTAAGCTGCACTGTACGATAAAGGATACCGCTGTGACTGTCATAAAAGATCGGATCGACCAATTTTTGAACTAAAATCCCCTGACCATCTCATCGATCTGCTCCTGATCTAACACCACGCAGCCCTTATCGCGGATGGCATAGACCCGACTGCAAGCGCTCAAAACAGTGGGGCGATGGGTGGTCACAATGCAGGTGCGGGGGTACTTATCCTGCATGATATTCTTGAGCACCTTTCTCTCGGTCGCCACATCCAGCGCGGATGTGGCCTCGTCCAACAACAGGATAGGAGACTTGCGCAGCAACGCCCTGGCGATCGACAAACGCTGAGCTTGCCCTTCGGAAAAGCCTCCCCCGCGCTCCTTGATCTCGCTGTCAATCCCGTCCGGCAGCTTCTCCACAAACTCCCACGCACAAGCAAGCTGCAACACCTCCACGATCTCCGCCTCCGTGGCGTCCGGCTTTACATTGCGCATATTTTCCGCGATGGTGCCGGAAAACATGGTATTGCCCTGGGGCACATAGGAGAAGAGCTTTCTGGTGGAGGGAGACAGCTCCACCCATTCCCCCTCTCCTTTCCCGCTCGTCTCCCCGCCGCTCAAAACGGCTCTGCCGCCCTGTATGGGCATGAGAGACAGGATCAGACGCAGCATGGTCGTCTTGCCCTCTCCGGAGGGGCCCACCAACGCCACAATCTCATGGGGATGCGCCTCCAAGGAGGCGGCCGCAAACACCCGTGTGCCTGTCCGGTATGCGTACCGCACATTTTCCAGACACAGGCTGATGCCGTCTTTTTGATAACGCTTGCCGAATACCGCCACCTCGTCGTCGTGGCTGTAATCCTCCCTGGGCATCTCCACAATATCCATGAGACGCCCCGCGGAGGTAGTCAGACTGATGGCTGAAGGCACCAGGGAAGTCAGATTGTGCAGCGTCCCTGTCAAGGTGCCCGACAATCCCAAAAACATGGTCATGGTGCCATAGCTGATGGCGCCGCTCCACACGCGGTAGATGCCCCATCCGTAGGAGGCGTAGGACACGATCAATCCCACCGTCGAGAGTAGGATCGAGGTTCCCATAGACATCTTCTGGAAGTCAAGCTTCATGGTGATGTACTCCTGCTGGAGCTGTTTTAGCCTGGCAATGTAGAGTTTCACCAGATCAAATGCCTTGATAGTCTGGATATTGGAGAAAGTCTCCTGGTTGAAGCCGGACATCTTCGCGCCCAAGGCAGCGCTGCGCTTATTATTGTTGACCATACGATTCATCAGCGTCTTGGACAGAATCAGACTCACGGGCATCCCCAAAAAGGCAAACACCGCAAAGGTCCAGTCCTGATATACCACCATGGCAAAAGCGCTTAAGAATCGAAAGAGATAGATCACCATATTGGGAATAAAATTCAGCACGCCGCCGGAGATGGTGGAGGCGTCGGAACTCCAGCGGGTCAGCAGATCGCCCGTGTGATAGTTGGTCAGAGACTCCCAATCCGTGACCAGGATCTTGTCAAAAATGTCCGCCTTGATCTCCGCGTCCACCTTCATGCTGATATAGCTGGAAGCGTAACTGGATCCCATATTGAGCAGCGTGCTAAATACATTCAGACCGATCATCATACCAAAGGTCTTGATCACCTCTCCGGTCTGATGTCCGGTGATGATATCCACTAGATCCCTGCTCACCAGGCTGGTGAGCAGCGCCACCACCGTCGTCACCATCCCTAACGCCGTATAAAAGATCATGTGCAGCCAATAATGCCTGGCGTACTGGTAGATCCAGATCGTCTGCTTCAGCCGCTCCTGCACGGCGCCGGCTTTGATGCGCCCGATATAAAATGCCAGCTTCTCCTTCATGTCCTTTGGTTCCTTCCGCATTTTCTTTTGATCAAACAGGTGAGAGCTCCTCCGTCTACCGGCTCAGTCAGGGAGAAATGGAATATTTAGGACATCGGCATATAAAATGCCGCGTACCATTCGGCAAACTTCCGCAATCCCTTCCGCAAACTCGTATTGGGCTTAAAACCAAAATCCGCCTCCAATGCAGACGTATCCGCGTAAGTAATAGGCACGTCGCCTGGCTGCATTGGCACAAGCTCTTTGTGCGATTCAAAGTCATAATCCGCAGACAACACGCCCGCCCTCACAAGCTCCTCCGACAAGATCTGCACGAAGTCAAGCAGATTCTCCGGCCTATTGTTCCCGATATTGTATAATTTGTACGGCGGAATGGGCAGTCCGTCTTCTCCGTCCGCTTTTTCGGGTGCGTGCCGCAGAACGCGGGACACCCCTTCCACAATATCGTCTATATAAGTAAAATCACGCTTACAGTTACCGTAATTAAATATCTGAATGGTTTTTCCGGCTCTCAACTTGTCCGTAAAACCAAAATAAGCCATATCCGGTCGTCCGGCAGGACCGTAAACCGTAAAAAATCGCAATCCCGTTGACGGGATATTGTAAAGTTTCGCATAGGCATGAGCCATCAGCTCGTCGCTTTTCTTGGTAGCGGCATAGAGAGAAACCGGATGATCAACCTTATCCTCCACAGAATAAGGGACCTTTTGATTGACGCCATACACACTGCTGCTCGACGCATAGACAAAATGCTCCACCGGATAGCGGCGGCAAGCTTCCAGTAAATGATAAAACCCAATCAGATTACTCTCAATATAGGCATCCGGATTGATAATGCTGTATCTCACGCCGGCCTGAGCGGCCATATTGACTACCGCTGACGGATGGTACTTCTCAAAGAGCTCCATGACAGTGGACTTATCCGCAATGGAGCCCCGCACAAAAAGAAAGGTATCATTTTGCTTCAATTCCGCCAGTCTGCTCTCCTTGATCCTCACATCATAATAAGGATTCATGTTATCGATGCCGATCACAGTGATGCCCTCGTAATCCCGATATAGCCTTTTGACCAGATTCGAGCCGATAAATCCGGCAGCTCCCGTGACCAAAATTACTTTGCCATTCAATTCCACATTACAGCTAACCATTCTTTTTCACTCCTGTGCAACTTTCCTCGACCGTAATCCATCTTCCGGTTAGACGTTGGCGCCAACAACGGTCAGCACGCTCCGCGTACCGCCCTTATGTTAAACTCAAAACAGCACCGCCTTTCACAGGCGGTGCTGTTTTTAAAGTCTTCTCATTCTGCCAAAACAACTTAGTCAAAACCACCCTGTACATTGACAGCATGGGTGCAGGTAATGACAGCCTGGGTACAGGTAATCGCCTTTGTGGTCGCCTCGTCCGCAGCCTGAACCCACACCTTATAGGTCATGTTATCGCCGGAATTGTAAGCGTTGGCATGAAGCTCACGGCTAACTGTCACCGTACTGCCGCTGAATGATGCAGCAAATTCTGAATAAGCATCTGAAATAGCACTACTGAATGTAAGCGTCACATCTGTATTGGTTGAGATATGCACAACTTCCGTACTGTGCCTACACCGAACCTCAAACACATGATGTGAACCATTCCAATCCTGTACAGACACAGCCTCTACCGTCCAGCAGTCTGTAGATGTCTCCGCACCGCTTGCCGCGTATACGCCTTCAGCAAGTTCATCGTTCGCCAATACAACTGGCTTAGCATACTCTTTCATCGCAATCAACCTCCCACATTATAATTATTAATTTTATGTACGTTACTTTTGCCGTTCCTTCTCTAGTACTTTTAGTTTACACCTACGAGAGATATTCGTCAAATCCTTTTTTAACAAATATTACAATTTTTGTAACATTTTTTAAATAATTGCTTTTAACAAAGAACATAGCAAGTGTCATTGTGCGAATACCGGACGAATTGAAAAACCCTGCAGAATCCATATGGTTCCTGCAGGGTTTTTCAATATTACAACCACCACTCAATGCTGTCCGCAATCGTGATTACAAATCAACTGTGCTCCGGTAACACTCAAGCCTGCATCAGCCTCAACAATCACATCGCCCAACCCGATATTATCATACGCATTATTATGATACGTATAATCAATCTTAATCGTACTCGTACCGTCACCCTCAGACAGTGTACCATTGGACCAAGAGTACGTAACAGGCTGGTTGAAGTACAAAACCAGTGTCTGCTTCCCACTATGGTGGTTATCCCCCGCAGCATGCTTAGCATCCACCTGAATACGATAATCTCCTCTTCCTGTTTCCGGCGTTTGATGAATCCTTGTGGTAACTGTATAGCAATCTTCGCCAGCTCCACTCGCTGTATACACGCCCTCAGCGACTTCATCATTTACCACTACAACCGGCTTCACATACTCTTTCATCGCAATCAACCTCCCACATTATAATTCTTATTTTATGTACGCTGCTTTTGCCGTTCCTTCTCTAGTACTTTCAGTTTACACCTACAAGGTACATTCGTCAAATCCTTTTTAACAAATATTACATTTTTTGTAATAATTAGTCATTTGACTTCTGAACTATTACCATAATAATCACCTTACGCTTTACTCAATTCCTCTAAAAAGTGCACTGGTGAAAATCTCCCATCGTAATGATAATCGACAGGTTCCCTCCTGCGAATCCATTCATGGTCAATATCAGACAACGTTTCAAATATCCTGATATACCGTGGATCATAAAACGGCAAATTTACAACATTTCTATTTGTAGTTAATAACTTTTTGTTATAACAAATCGCTTCATAATATCTCAGTGTTGAACCTGTCTGCCCCGGACGCAGTACCTCCAGCAGACAATTTGCCCCCGCAGCATCTTTTAATATTTCGGCATATTCCAGATGTTTTTCAACATGCTTTACATTTCCTAATTGATTCTTTTTCTCATCAATACTTCCCACATAAATAAAATTGCAATCAACCTGTCGCTCTTTCAAATAATCAGCTAGTTCTCTAACTATATCCAGTCTGTCCAAACCAAAAAAACTAAAATAAATATCTGTCTTTGTCCCGCCTGGCGCAGGCTCAAGATATGAATATACATTCATTGTATATTGAAAACCGGTATTGCATGCGTCACTTGGGTCAAATGTATAACAGCGAAAGGAAGGAATTGATTCCACCAGAAACTTTGCGTACTGTGCCCAGTAGCGATCCAACGGATCAACAAACAACATTACTGGCGTACATTTTTTATGGTTGTCCAGATAATCCTTCAAATATAAAACACTTACACCAATAGAAGCCGCATTTGTAAAAATTAAATATTGCTCCCCGTCTCCTACGGTTGCTTTCTCCAAAGGGCAAAATGTTTTTTGTAAAATGTATAGAACATACTGACATATCCTGTATCTAAAAAAACGCATGGCCAAACCACGGAATAATCCATTTACATATTCGTTAAATGGGAAAAGTTTCTTCACTATTTTAACATCCGTACAGTTTTGAAAATCCTTAAACATGCTCTGCATCAACATGTCTGAATATCCGGCAAAAATAAATGTTATTCCTTGTTTATTCAAGTCAATCCTCCTTTTATCAGCAAGTTCATAATCCTTATCTAAGATGTCTTGTATATTGTCCATGTTTCCCTCTGCAAGTATACATTTTGCTTTATTTGATGCCATTTGACATTTTTTGTCCAACGAGTAATCACTATGAGAGGCAAAAGGGAACCATATATACGGGTTCCCTTAGAATACTGAATTATTTTTCAGAGAGGACAGGTTCCCATTATTGTCCAACTACTGAAAGCTGCTGATCTAAATTTTCGATATATTCCATCGAAAGAGTTGGAAATGATTTCTTTATCAAATCGATTGATGCACCATTCTTCAAAAGTACCTTTACCGTTTCTTTATCGTGTTCAGACATTTGCTCAGAAAGCCTTTTCTTGAAGTAATCTTCAACAACTTGTGTCATAGCGTCAGCTCCTTCCTTTGATTCCTTAAAATAATATACTCTATTTGATAATTTGGGGAATTTGTTGTTTTTGCCAGTGCTGTTTTTAAAGTACTGCATCAGTTCCGCAATATCGGATCCATCATTTACTTCGCAGTTTACAAATATCCGGTGGATGCCATCGTCTACAAATGTTCCGGTTTCTCTAATGATAGTTTCCAAATGATAAATTGTTTTATCTTTCTGGAACATATCAAATTTAGAGATAAAAATTAAATAAATATCTGGGAAGTCTTTATAGTCTAATCCTTTTTCCGTAAAAGTGGTGTCAATGTTGGAACTATTGAAGCGGACACGTTTTACATGGTCATCATCAGCAGCTTTCTGCACCTCCACATTAATTCGACTGCCATCTTCATCTTCACAAAGCAAGTCAAGGATCACGGAGTGAGCCCCAATATTACGTAAAAAGCGTTGTGTTTGTGCATCTATTACCTTAAGTCTTGGTTTCTGGAGGATAATCCGCAGGATCTCTTCACAGACATCTTTATCCTCTGCAATTTTGTGGAAAAACACATCATCTATGACGTTCAATTGTTTGATGAGTGCCTGTTGTTCTGTACTTGTCTGCAATATTGTAGATTCCTTTCATTTTGTATCTTTTAAAGTTTACAATACTACAACCTGGGTAGCATCTGTATTCAAAAAATGAGAATAAGTAAATAGTATACCAAGCTATATAGGTATTATAGCTGGAAATGATACCGCTGAAAAGTGTTTTTTGCTATTTTAAAGTTATATTGACTGACAATTAGATTTTCCAATTTCCCCGCAGACATACATAAGAACCTTCATTGGAATCGTCACATAAGGGTTATCGCGCGCCAGCTTTTTATTCTTTCTGATATCCTCTTGCAACTGTTTTAAAAGTTCTCTCACCTGCGAATCCTTTTTTAATCTCAACAGATTGATATAACTGTACAGCATCGTCTTGATATACTTATATTCCGCGCAGACCGCCAGATCCGGCATTTTCTGCTTGACAAAGTCAAGATTATCCTTACTGTTGTAATAGCAGTCCACGTTGCGGACGGAGAATTTGGCGGTGGTGATACTATTCTTGCGTATCCGGTAATAGTAGGTATCACTGTCCAAAAACACGATCTTATCACATTCCGCATAAGCGTGAAGAGCGACCACCTCGTCATCATTGACGCGCCCTACCGGAAAGCGAACCTGCGCAAACACCTTTCTCTTAAACAGTCTGTTCCACACCGCGGAACCGGTCAATAGCACATGTTTCATTGCCTCCTCTGCAGTCTCGCATTTCACGGAAACGCTGCTTTGCTTTTCAAAAGTCAACTTCCCGTCTCTGTCAACCGCGCGGACACACCTGCCCACCGCGCAATCCGCGCCATAGCGCTGCAGTCCCCGATACAAAATCTCATAGGCATTTCCCGCAATCCAATCATCACTGTCAATAAAACTAATGTAATCGCCGCTGGCATATTCAATACCATCGTTGCGCGCACGGGCCACGCCTTCATTCTTTTTGTGAATGACATGAATACGGTCGTCTCTCTCGGCATATTCGTCACAAATTTGACCGCATCGGTCAGGGGAACCGTCGTCCACCAAAATAATCTCCAAATTCTGATAGGTCTGGCTGATCACACTGTCAATACATTTGGGCAGATAAGTTTCCACTCGATACACTGGGATGATGATACTGATCTTTTCGCTCATAACAATTCCTCTCTAATCCTTACTTCTGTCTCTTATACCTGGATCTCGTGATTCTCTCATCCACTTTAAAGCCTCTGATCATTGCGATACCAAACGCAAGCAGAAAATATAAATGCGCAGAAAACAAAATGGACGCCCCACGGATCACAATCTTCCAGGAAAACACTTCAATTTCACGCAGATACCGTCCTCCCGCCAATGATCTGATTGCTTTTTTCACAAGCGGATTTTTGCCATACCTGCTAAGGGCCCTGGCGGCTTCCCATATTCCATGTTTCTTGAACTGAAGCTCCTGTTTGGCCAAAAAAAAGCTGCCAAAGAAAATATGAAACGCAATCAGATCGCCATAGTCTTTTTTTATTCCCCGCTCTTTCAAAAAAGCATGGAAATCCGCCGCAATTTGAATCCACACCTGCATCAGATTTTCTTTGTAACGAAAGGTCACCGACCCCTCGTTTACACGATATCGGCACACACTCTCCTCAAGAAAAGCATACACCGGCTCGCATACACAACATGCCATATTGTGAGCCTTATCCTGTGTGAACGGATAGCGGCAACACTTTAAATCATTTTTTTCCAAAAAACTCCTTCTGTACAATTTTCCCCAATCGTAAGACAGATGTCCATACATACAAAAACCCTTGAAGCGAAAATCCACCGTCCCTGTATACGCACCCTCCCGCAGATGGTGCCGATTGACCTCACTGACGCTGTGCTCCGTAAAGCGCCGGAAACCGCCCACCACAATATCCGCCTTTTTCTCCTTGGCACATTCCACCATCATGCGGACAGCCTGCCTGCCGTCAAGACAATCATCCGAATCGACAAACAGGATATACTCTCCGGAAGAAGCATCCACCCCCGCATTCCTTGCGCTCCCCAAACCGCTGTTGGCTTGGTGAATGACCGAAATATGCTCATACTGCTCTGCATATTGATCGCACAAAGCAGGACAATGATCCGGCGAACCATCATCCACCAGCACGATCTCCATGTGGGGATAATCCTGCTCCAACACACTCTGCACACATTCCGCCAGGTATTGTTCTGTCTTGTATACCGGAATGATCACACTGACTGTCGCTTCTCTCATAACATACTCTCCATTTGCTTAAAGCCGGTTGTTTTTTTCTAAAAAAAATGATATATTGTAACTACTTAATTACCATTCCTGTTCACAATCATGGGACTGCAAGGTTCCAAACTGCCAAGGAGTCACATTATGCCTGCCAATCAAGATACCATCCTCATCTTCCAGAAACCGGAACTGTATTTTTTCCCTCACTATCAGGATATCGTCTTTTCTCCCTTTGGTATACCGGAGAAGAGTTTTCGCTACCTGATCTATAAACTGCTCTATGTACTGCATCTCCCCTGTTGTTCGATCTTCTGGGGGGACTGGAAGAAACATCTAAAGGATGCCAAACAGGTCATTATTTTTGATTATGGCTATCAGGCCGGCATGGAAACTTACATCAAGAAGAGATATCCTTCCTGCCAGGTGTCCCTCTTTTTCTGGAATATCATCACTAAACGGCAGAAAAATCATAAACTGTTTACAGACAAAAACGCCATCTATTCCACTGACAAAGGCTGCTGCCAAACATACCACTTTAAGTACAACCATATTTTTTATACAAAAGACTACTATCAACCCTATTCGCCCGAATTTCAAAACCATCTCTTTTTTATGGGCGTCGATAAGGGACGAGCGCTCTTTTTGCGCAGCTTGAAGGATATTTTGGAAAAAAGCGGTCTTGTCTGCGACATCCGCGTGATCACCAAGGTAAAGGATCGCGCCTACAAAAACGCCCTAAACGGCATCTTAACCGATCATTCTCTGTCCTATCCGGACTATTGTGAGAATATCCGCCGTTGCGGCGTCCTTTTAGATGTCAATCAGGAAGGACAGACCGCGCTTACTATGCGCGTCTTGGAATCGATCTATTTTTCCAAGAAACTGATCACCAACAATGAGGACATTGTCCACTATAATTTTTATCACGAGAACAATATCTTTGTCCTGCCAAAGGAGCTCTCTCAAATTTCCACAACAGAAATCCGGTCGTTTCTGGAAAAACCCTTTCTCCCATACAGCGAAGAAATTTTGGATTACTATGATTTTGAACAGTGGAAAAACAGATTTTAAAGCGTATCCAAAAGCTCCTTCCACTTCCTCAGTATAGGTTCCATCTGAAATTTCGACAGATTGTTGACTGCATTTTGAGCAAACTGTTCCCGCAGCTTATCGTCCTCCATCAACCGCTCCAACTTCTCCGCCATATCCATACAGTCAAAATCCTTCACCAGATAGCCGTTTATCCCTTCCTGAACGATTTCATCCAATCCCGGAATATCAAAGCTGACAATGGGCAGCCGAAAGGTCTTTGCCTCGATCAGACACATGGGAAGTCCTTCCGTCCGAGAGGTCATGACATAAATCCGCGCTTTATTCAGATATCGGCCGACCTCCTCTGTTCTGCCGGTCAGAATCAATCGCCCCTGCAGTTCATTCTCTTCAATGACATGTTGCAAGTATGCCCTCTCTTCGCCCTCTCCTACCACCAGCCATCTCCAGTTCGGATGTCTTTTCAAAACGACGGCCGCCACCCGTCCCAAATAATCCATCCCCTTTATTTTACTCAGCCATCCCACCGTAATCAAATCATTTTCCCGCTCCACCGTGTCATCGCAAGCGATATCCTGCATGGGATTGTATATGACAGAAATATTCTGCTTCCGCTTCAGCTCTTTCCTATAGTTCTCTCTGCTGATTTCAGTCAGCGTCACAATATGATCCGTCCTTTTCACGGAATATTTCAAAATATATCTCCGATACAGAGATCCCATTTCATATGCAAAATTGAAATGATCCCAGGAAACGATTTTGATAGGAAGCCCTTTTGCCGCCGGAATCGAGAGGATGTCCAACACAATGTCAATATCGATCACAATAGTAATCTGATATTGTTTGAAAAAGCGGCGCAGCTTCGGGATCACGCCGATATACTTAGGGCCCGGATTCAGCCATTTTTCTCCCAACGCATAATGTGCAATCCGCCCATCCAAGGCAAAAAAAGGCTGACCTGACTGCTCCGTGAGACTCAAAAATACAATCTCATACGCCTCACTCTGCGCCAATCCATTGGCGATCATGGCGGACACCCTCTCGGTGCCGCCGTTTCTTGTGATATCTCCGGAAAAAAAACATATTTTCATCTGTATATCCCCTACTCCTCCATGTCAGAGCAGTAATCTACTCCCACAATTTCAGCTTTGCGATCAGATTGCTTCTCTCTCTCGCCTTCTTCAAGATCGGAACCACTGTGACATTGCGTATCTTACGGTTATTGTTTAAGAATCTCGCCAGCGTAAAGATCCAGAGGCCCGGCCAAAACAGAAATACCCTGCCCGCCCTCGGAAAATTCAAATGCATCTGATGATGGAACTCTCGAATATAGTCTATCATCCCACCACCCCGTAGAGCCACCATACGGTCGGAGGCAGATTTACCAAACTCCTCCGCCTCCAATACCTCTGCCATAAATGCTCTCACATCCAGCTCTTCGGGGAACATCATCCATTCCACACACTCTTCTTTCAAACCGAGATAGTTACAACAAGCCAAAGTGACCGTATCGGAGAAAACCTTCACACCGCTCTCCTTCACCAGGATGAGATACTGTGCTCTATATTTTTCCTCCATCCCATGGTTCCAAAATACGACCCAATCACACAGAAGCCTTAGTCCAAATCCCTCTCTCAGAAAATGCTGAAGCATGTGAAGCAACAGCTCATAGGCATAAAAGTCGGGCGTCAAAACAGGAAGCTCTACCCCCATCACATCGATACGCTGCATTTGCCTCCCACATTCCGGCAGTTTCGCCTTGATGTAATCGTTGATCCGATTATTGTCAAACGGCTCCGCCAGCATCGTATGAAGCTCAACCTCCATCCCTTCACCGGAGAGAAACGCCACATGGTGCAGCGCAATCTGCTTTTTGTTGACTTGGCATCCGCTTTCCTCCAAAACCCGAATCGCCTCTTGCAGCTTTTCGAGATCTAACAATAACAGGTCTACATCTCCTGCTTTTCTAAGCTCCGGCACCGGATAGAAGGAAGCGACTCCAACGCCCTTTAATAGCGCCACGGGAATCCCTCTCGCCTCCAACCTTCCGATCAAATATTTGCTGTAAAACAGGATATGATAACTCTGCAGCACCGTTTTCTGTGAAAGAGTTGTGATGAGTTCCTTTTGCTTTTGCGAAAGGCGTGAGTCTCTTACAAAGGGTTCGTAGAGCAAAGGCAGTACACTGTGACGCTTTGCCATAGCAATGGTCTGTTCCCAGTCCATGTCTGACATCTCGCCGCTTTGGGCTGTCTCCTGTTTCTCCTGCCTCTCCTCATTCAATTCTGCTCTCAGCATGGCGAGCAGGCGCTCCGCCTCCTGCCCAAAGGGTTCCTCACCGCTGTCTTGTTTCCCCGCCGTTGACCAATTCGACCATTTGGTCTTTAAAATACCCCACGCTTTTTCAGCTAACAACACAAATTCTCTGGTGCGGTGATACAGCAACAAATACGCCAGATTGGTGACAACCAGACACAAGATCACCCGAAGGATACATCTCGTCCACAGACTGCCCGTGATACGCTGACACAAGATATCCTCCCCTGCCCACAGCAAAAACGTCACTGCCGCATATAGGCCATAGCGCAGGAAATAGGGCAACGAAGACACCTTAAGGCGGTGCTTGTACAAGATATAAGGTTCCACCCACAACGAAGTAGCTACCGTGCTGACCATAGTGCCCAAAAAGATTCCCGCCGTGCCCATATACATGCCCAACAGGATCGAAACCACCAGATTGACCACCGCTTCCGCGATGGACTTATATCTGTCATACCAGAATAGCCCCAGAGAATCCCGAAAGACCAACACTGCCTGGCGCATCCCTGTCAGATAGAAATTCAAGCATAAAATCAGGGTGATTTCTCTGGAAAAAACATACTGTGCGCCAAAACTGATTTCCACAAAGGGATCGATCGCCTCAAACAGGCATATTGCCGCTAATCCGAACAACCACTGCCCTAAAAAGAAGGAGGATTCAAAAATTTTTCGCACTCTCTCCCGACCTTCCTCCACACCCAGATTCCCTACGCTCGCTGTGATGCCTTGGAAAATTTGATTCAACACCTGCCTCACTGAGCCGATGATCAGATAATAGTTGGAATAACGACCCGCGCTGGCAATTCCCACGATAGAGGACAGCAGCATATTATCGGTATTATTCACCAGCACTGCCCCGATCCTGTGCATCAGCATGGCGCGGATATTCTGATAGATGGACTGGCGCTCTTGTCGCGGAAGCTCCTGCACCTGACGATCTCTCAGATAAGGAAACATCCGATCTGCCCTCTTTGAGACACAGTAATTGCTGGCGATGGTACACACAAGCTGAACCGACACAAATAAAATAAAATTACCTGTCAGCAAAAGGATTGCTACTTGAACCACATTCTGTAGGATCAAAAAAAACATTTCATACAGGACGCCAATATAGTTCAGTTGATGCGCATCTATCAGAGTCCTCTTATAGATCAACAGATAGGAGAACACGGAATTTGCCAGATAGAGCAGATAAATAAAAATCAAATGCTCCACCTGCGGCTGATTCTTGATCAGAACATCCATGAACGGAATTACCAAAAGTCCCCCCGCCAGCACGATACCGGCCACAATCCGGTAAAATTGTCGGTACATTCTCATCAAGGTCTTCTGTTTTTCTATATCACGCTCAGAAATAGGCTTGTACAATGCATAAGTGATCGCTGTTCCCACTCCCAGTTCCGACAGTGCCAGCACTTTCAGAATATCGGTGAACAGGCCATTGATGCCCACATAATCCTCGACAAGCGTATGTGTGAATATCACTCTGGTGAGATACCCCGCAACGATGGCAATGATCCTCGCTGTCATCGCAACGGCGGCGTTTCGCGCAGAGTTCTCCGTCCTGCTCTTTTCTACCACCTTGTCTCCTCCCATATAAAACATAAGCTAAGTATAGCATTTATCTCTTTTAAATGCTATACTGTGATTGTGAGGTGAAACCATGTTAAAAAAAATATTTCTGCTCGCCTGCCCTATCGTTTTTCTCTGTCTCTTCTTCCAGTCAGCGCGCCCTGAAACCGCTCTCTTTGGCGAAACCATTATGGAACAGCCGACAGACGACGAGATCGCAAGCATACCAAAATACAAAAGATCTTTCCCGACAGCGACTTACCAGTCCGTCTCCTATGTGGAGGGAAACGTTTCTCTGGATAATCCCTACTGCGGCTTCTATCACATGTACGGCTTTGCCCTCTCGGAAGAGGACGCTGCAACTGCCGCTGACCAATGCAGGCAACGCATAGATTTCTGTGACACGCAGCTTATGTTGATCGAAATTAATCTGAAGAATTATTCCAACTCGGATTTAAGCGACGCCGCACTGGCGCAGTTGGACGCGATCCTATCGGAGCTCTACACTGCCAAAAAGCAAGTGATCCTGCGCTTTCTCTACGATTGGGACGGCAGGGCCAATAAGACGGAACCTGCAAGCATCGACCAAATCCTGCGGCACATGGATCAGACTGCCCCCATCGTAAACAAATACGCCGACGCGATATTGATCACGCAGGGCACCTTCGCGGGCAACTATGGAGAGATGACCTCCCCCCACTACGGCTCCACGGAGCATAACCGACAGCTTATCACGCACTTGGCCTCCGTCACCTCCCCCGCCATCTTTCTCTCTGTCCGCACACCGGCTCAACTGCGCGGTATCCTGGACACCAAATTGCCCGTCACGGAAGAAAATGCGTTTGGCTCAGAACTTGCCGCCAGACTGGGGCTGTATAATGACGGCATGTTAGGTTCCGTATTTGATCTTGGCACCTATGATGACACGCCCTTTGAGGACAGCGACAATCCCGCCAAAGCGGGCACACGATCAGAGGAGCTTGCCTTCCAGGAATACTTATGCCAATATGTCCCAAACGGCGGCGAAGTCGTCATAAACAATGCCTACAATGACTTGGAAAACGCCATCCCCGACTTGCGGCGCATGCACATAACCTACCTGAATATTGCCTATGACAGCGCCGTCCTGAATAAATGGAAGGATACGATATACCAAGAGGATGACTGTTTTGACGGCATAAGCGGCTACGATTATATCAACGCCCACTTAGGCTACCGTTATGTGTTGAGCTCCTCCCGCCTCTCCTGGAACAAACGGGACCTTTCCTCCGCCAGTCTGTCCCTGACAATATGGAATACCGGCTTTGCCCCCGCCTATCGTCTCTTTGAAGCCGCTCTCACGCTGGAAGAGACAGAGACGGGAGCCTCGCAATCTCTCACAGTTTTTCTTGACAACCGCACGATTCGGGCAGGCAGTAAAAGCACCTTCTCCCTGCCGCTTGACTTGAGCCAATTTGCAGACGGAACTTATGACATCTATTTTTCCCTGTCCGACCCGTACACCGGACAGACCATAGGGTTTGCCAATGCTGACATTCCTGATGCGGGAAACATTTTCCTGGGAACCGTGACTATTGATTCAGCCTCCCGATAAGGACGCCTCTCTTGCCCGCTGTCTCATTGGCAAAATAGATTGCTGTATCGTCTTTTTTGCTTTTGGCATACAAATATACGCTTCCCAAGGCAGGGGCGGTAGAACAGGTCCCTTTCTTGATTTCCCCCGGCAGAATATAATGCAGGGGCAGATCCACCTTCTCCGTGCGGTTTCTCCCCTGTTCATCCGTCCATTCCAGCCAGACCTCCGTCTCTTGATAACATCTGGCAAATCCGGTGTTTTCCACGGAAATCTCCCAAAGACAAGTGGTCTCCGAATCTCTGAGAAAACTCACACTGGCATTTCTCACACAGAAACGATAGCCCAAATGTCTGCCAATATAGTCGTATCCGTTCATCCCCGCCCAGGCATCTTCTCCCTTCCAGGTCATATGTTTCCACAGATTCAGTTGCCTTTCATCATAAATACAGTTTAGATAGCTCACTTGCATCTTTCTCAGGCGCTCCACCGTCTCCTGCAGAGAGCGATTCTCCGCTGCGCCCGCCTCATAGACAGCCTCGCCCCCCTGCGGCACATACTGGCACAGCTTTTCCTCAAAGGCAAGCTCTTCCTCCACAGCCCAAGGGTCGTCCCATCCCATCTCTTCCTCGGGCTTTGTGCCAAATGTCCCCATATGCGTCGCGGAACCAAAGATGGCGTCGTCAAAAAGTCCTACTCGCGTCTCTGAAAACTCTCTGTTTCCACAGACGGACGGATGCAGCGCCCGCCAATACATAGGTCTGCGGACTGCCAGAAAAGGGTCCTCACCCAAATATCCTCTCAATAGGCTTGCCAACTGTTTCAACTTATCTGTCGCCAGGAAACGCGAGGTGTGCATTTCCCCCCAATTTCCCACCAACATTCCCTGAAAGACATAGATATGATCCGCATATTTAGAGAGCAGATCGCCAAGCTGCGCCAAATGATCAAGCACCTGTGTGAAATAAAATGGCTCTCTCTCCTGCGCTCTCCCCTCATGGTCGTAGACGATCCGCAATATAATGTCCATCTGCCAGTCTACAAAAAATTTTAAAATTTTATCCATGTTGGCGAGACATTCCTCGTCTAAGCCCCGATCCTTGTATGCTCCGATGTCGATCAACACTAACGCCAATGTGTTTTCCTTGCTCAAGCACCACTCCAGTTCCTTGGCCGAGAAACGCTTTTCCGCCTGAAAAGTGTGTATCTGATACCATCCTCTTGCAGGATTCTGTAACTCTTCTACGCTCTCCACAAAACCAACTTTTTGAAATTTCCACTTTTTCCCAAATATGTTATTGAATGGTTTCATCCGTTACCCCCATATCCACTTTGTACAGCCGTATTCTAACCCACACCGCTATGATGGAAAAAAACATGCGAAACATATAGATTACGGGCTTTAATCCCGAATGCATACTGACGCCCCTTATTCTGGCATACATCACCGCCGGCACTTCCTCCACGCGAAATCCAAGGAGCAGCATTTGCATGATCATATTGGCATCGGGATACTTTTCATCAAAATGATTGTACTGGGAGTAGAACAAAAACGCCCTTCTGCTCAATCCCTGCAAACCTGTCGTGGGATCGGCAATCCTCCGACCTGTCCCCAGCTTGATCAAAATGCGGAATAATACATACGCAAACTTCTTCACCACACCTACGTGATATGGCGAACTTTCCTTTAAAAATCGGGAACCCAACACGATATCCGGACACTTTCCCTCCTCGTTCGGCGTCTTCAGACGCTCGTAAAGCACCGGAATATTGCACGCATCATGCTGGCCATCCGCATCCATTTGAATTACATACTTGTAATCCCTGCGCACCGCATATTTGTAACCTAACTGCAATCCACTGCCATACCCCAAATTGAATACGTGGGACACCACCGTATGGCGATGTTCCTTTCCAATCCAATTTGTGCCGTCCGAGGAAGCGTCATTCATAATCAATACATCCGCAATCCTCTCAATCTCCGGTTGTTCCAACTGTTCCAACACGAAATTGATATTCTTCGCTTCATTGTAGGCAGGAATGATGATCAACAAATCTCTCTGTGTGTCCTGCATTTTGCTACCCCCTATGAATTATGTGGTTCCTCAATCAGTTCCCATAACTTCTTTATTTCACTCTCATCTGATATTTTTTTCCGAGATGCGGCTTCCCCAAACTGTTTCCTCTTTTTCTCATCATGGATCAGCTCCCTCACTCCTCTGCAGATCCCTTCCGGAGTCAACTCACACAGCATACCATCCACATTCGGAATGATCTGTTCCCTGTTGCCACTACAATCCGATACCAAAATAGCGCATCCTAAAGTCTGGGCCTCCTGTATGGCAATGCTCTTTCCCTCAAAGCGGGTGGCGTGAACATATAAATCTGCCTGCGCCATATAGGGATAAGGGTTTTCCACCGCGCCGAGAAGTAGGAAATCCTGCTGTAGTCCAAGCCGCTGTATCCTGTTTTCCAGTTCCTTCCTTCTCTCCCCTTCCCCCAAAATATACCATCGCACTTTCTCTCCGGCATCCTTCAAAAGCTTCATAGCCTCCACCGAGATTTCAAACGCCTTCTGGCTGGTCAGCCGTCCTACCGTCAATATGCGGAGACCATCGAAGCGATCTGTAAACCCGCCGGACTGGAGCGCACGCTGTCTGATGGCCTCCTGGTTCAGCAGATTGTGGAACACCACCGTCCGTTCCATACACTCAGGATAAACCTGCAAAAAACGATTCTTCACCTCATCCGACACCGGAAAGATACGGTCAAATTTCAGATAACAATCCCTGTCCAGACTGCGACAATAACCCGCCTCCACATAATCCACATGGATGAAAGCTGCCTTTTTGTCCGCTTCCACATAATCCGCCACATAGTAGGCCGCGCCGCCCTCCAGATAGGCCACCGCCAGATCATAATGCTCGGAAAAGCGTTTTGCGCCCACAGCCATCGCTCTCCACAAAAGCTTGTCCGGCTGCAACCTTTTACTCTTTAACATCCTCCACAACTGTCTGCATAAATAGGGCGCCTGAGAGATCACACATCCTCTGGACAAAAGCGCTCTCACCACCTGCTTTTTCAGATGCGCCTTGCCCTCCCTACTCAATACGGAGGAGTCGTCAAATTTATCATTTAAAAGCCTTACATGGTCTGGCAGGCGATGAACCAACTCGCCCTGACCCATCAGGACAAACAGATGCACTTCATACCTGTCGGGAGCCAGATTGCGCAGAAGCTCCAACAGAGCGGTCTCCGCGCCCGCATGTCCCAACGTGTTGATCACGAACAATATCTTTTTCACGTGTTTTACTTCCTATAGTTTTCTCTTATCAATGCCGGTCAACTGCTCCAGTCTCTCCAAGATACGTTCATTTTCCTGATTTAACAAAGACACTTGTATCGCCAGCTCCTGGTTCTTGCGCGTAAGCTCGGATACCTTTGTGCTTATGAAATACGCCACATAAATCACACAAAAACCGATCAATATCACAAGCACCAGCCCCGCTGTACTGATATAGCGCGCCCACTCCAAAGGCCGCAAGAGAATCCCCGCCAGCACCAAGATCAGAGAGATCAATCCCCACGCAAGCGAAAAGGATTCCGTCATCTTTCTGAGCGCAAGGGAATGAATCGTCACCCCCAAAAGAAAAAGTCCTGTGATAATAGCAACAATCTGTAAAATGATTCCCGACGGCATTAAGCTTCTACCTCCTTCTTCTGTTGGGTGCGGTCAAACACCTTGTTGGAAGGTCTCTCACCGATTCCCTTCTCCATAATGTTTCCGTTACAAAAAATATGCACATCCAGCCCCTTCTCCATCAGTCTGAGTCTGTGATACGCCACGCCCCACCCCACAAGGGATCCGATCACTACCCCCAGACCATACCAGATGGAAGGCAGATGGGTCGCCACAATGCTCGCCACCAAGGTCGTGGCACAGAAAGCGCCCGACATCATCATGGCGCCGATCAGATCATTAAAATAATAGAGAAAGATCAGGGCCGAATACATAATAAACAGGATAAAATAGCCCGCCGTCAGGCACGGATATATTTTCATAACCATGCCCCCCATCCCCAACCGCGGAAGCAAGATGGTAAACAGTAAGTACATCGACGCAGAAATGATAAACTGGATACGCGCCAAGTTCATCAACTCCTCGGAAAGCTGCATAAACATTCTCTTTTTCGTGCTCTCAATATCCATGCCTCTGCCGCCGATCACCGCCTCAGAGTAGAGTTTATAGCGCTCATGGAAATGCATCTCCACTCTGGAGATAAAGATAACTGTGGTCGTAATATTAGTGAACATCGCCAGACAGGTGGCCATGTCGTAGGAGGTCATGGACACAAAGGATTTGGCCACCACCGTGTGCATATCCGTGGTCCAGAATACAAAATTATGTACAAACATCCCAAACGTGTAAAGGAAATTGGTCACCATTAGCTGCCAATATTTTTTTAAATATTGCAGCACCTCCTTGTATTTGAGGCTGTTCTCTCTAAAATAACTTCGAATCAGGGCAAATTCCAGACAGGCGATCACCATAAACCCTATATCCATCGACAAAAGCATAGCGTTGGTCACCGCCATGTCCATCAAATATACCAACACCAAAGACAACAGTATGGCGATACTCATGCCGATCATAAAAAATAGCGATATTTTCTTGTAATCCTTACAGATAGACAGATATAGCTCGGTGTAGAACACCAACACTAGGGCGATATAACCGCAAAACCCCATCAACACATAGGGAAGCCACACTTTCCCCACTACATATTCCCATATGCAAAAGGGAACTCCCAACAGCCAGCTCGCCCCTATATTGATCACCAGCCCCACGTAATAGCAGGGGAGAATATCGTCGTACTGATCCTTGTAGATCACATCCGACATATATTTAGACAGCACCGCGTTAAAGGGCGAGGCCGTCAACAACGCAAAGATAAAGATATAGAGTATGGTACTGGTATACAGTTCCCTGTCCGCATATCCCACTTTAGAAAAACCAAGCGTCTGCTGCATCACTATGACCGCCAAGATCACAAAAAACATAGGAGCCACTGTGATCATCATACTGTATCCAAATCCAAACAAGCTTGTAATAATTGTGTTTTTACTGTATATTCTGTTAAGTCTGACACCAATTCCCGCCACGTTTCATTTCCCTCCTGTTATCAATCATAGTCGTCCATTTCTTCCTCTCGCCACACTCTGCCATAGCTCCACCCTGCCTCCTCGTAGAGCTCCTCATAGGTCTGTTTCATCTTCTGTATCTGATAACTGTGCACCACTCGATTGTATCCGCACTCTCCCATCTTACGGCACAAGCTCGGCGATTTGCCCATCTCCACCATCGCGTTGGAGAGCTCGGCGATATTCATAATGTGGGTCAAAATACCCGCCGTGCCGAAATTATCTTCTCCATAGATCAACTCTCTGCAGCACCCCACATCTGTCGCGATGACCGGTTTGTGGGCCGCATAACTCTCAAGGATGGTGAGGGGCTGCCCCTCGCTGATGCTGGTCAAAATGGTAAAGTCCATTCTGCCCAGATAATCCGTCACATTAATCCTTCCCGTAAAGATCACATCCGGCACCTGCAAAGCCTCCACCAATTCAAAACATTCTCTGGCGTAATCCTCATCCTCGTCCGTAGGACCCATGATCCACAATCGCAGCGAGGGCAACTGCTCCTTGGCGAACGCAAACGCTCGAATCATCGTCTTTACATCCTTGATAGGCGTGACGCGCAACACCGCTCCGATATTCACAAAACCCTCATCCTCAGCCGTCTTGCCGGACAGATTTTCAAAGCGTTTGATATCGATTCCGTTCGGCGTGATGATGATCTTATTCTCCGGACATCCCAAGCCAATCTGCAATTCCCGTGCATGGGCAAAGAGACAAGTCACCTTGTCCGCTCTGGCATAGGCCAAAAGCGACATCTTCCGGAACTGATCGATCCAGATATTTTTGTAGATACCCGCCACCCAGGTGGCTTTCAAAAGCTCCTCCTCCCGCTCTCTGGTGTAGATGCCGTGCTCCGAGATCAACAATGCCCCCTTGTGGAAATGCTGGCCCATACAGCCCAACACGCCGGCATAACCGGTGGCCACACAGTGATAGATATCCGCCCTAGGCACCGGCGTCTGAAGAATCAGAAACAATGGCAGATAGATGGAACGCATGGTCCACAGAAAGTCGGAAAACACGATCTGCGGATAATTATTGTGATAGACCTCTTTGACGATGTTCAAAAAATCTGCCCCCATCAACAGATCGTCGATGGAAAATTTGCCCCTCTGAAACATATCGAAGGTAGTGTCCCAGTCCACATTCTGATTCAGGACGACACTGCGCAGCGCCCGATACTCCCTCTGTCCAAGTCTGGTCCGCCTGCCGTGCTTCGGTCTATTCCCCCAATCATAATCATCCAGATAGGCCTCATACACGGCTGTGACATTCTCGGACAATTCATATACAAATTTCCCGCTCACCGACCGATTGGCCACAATGGACAACACGATAAATTCCAGATTGGGAAAAGAACGGATCATACTGTGGATCCATCCCGACACACCGCCCACCACATAGGGGTAACACCCCTCCGCCACGATACATACCTTCATACCTACCTCCATTAGAAGAAATCCATAAGTCCTCTATTTTTCTGCAGCTCGATCTCCACGTATGTCTGCCGCGCATGAATCAAATAAGCGTCCGTCTCAATTTCTGTCCACTCGGCGCCTTTGATATCGGCAATACTCTCACCGTGTGTGCGCAGGATAAACCAACCGCCTTGCGCCCCTGATAGTTCCAGGTGAATCGTATCCTCCTCCCGCCAGTCCTCATAATCTAAATTCAAAAAATTGCGAATCCTGACGTCACTCTCTGACAGAGTCGTCTTCTCAAAGGCAGTAAACAATCGCCAGTAGGTGTTAAGATTGCTGGTGAGATTCTCCGACATATTCTGCCACTCATCGCCCTCGTCCTCGGGCCAGACGACACGCGACATATCCATCAATACGTTGGAATATCCCAGAGCCGTCTCCAGCGCCCGCACCCGCAGATCGTCGGAATAGTTATGATGCTGCGCATCCGCCGTGGTGCTCTGCAAGGTCACGCCATTGTTATAGTAAGAGACCACCGGATCCCCCTCCTGATACGCAGCGGCCACGGTTCTGATGTCATGCAGCAACATCTGCTCGGCCATAAGCTCCTCCAACCGCTCCAGTTCTTCTCTCTCCATATACACCGCGCTGTAATTATACTGTACCTCCTGCGCAGTATAAAACGCCTCATCCTGCGCCAGCTTGTTCTCCAGATTCACGTTATCCTGATGAATCAGAGACAGTCCCGCCTCCGAATCGAACTCTTTGAACTGTTGCAGATAAAAGGGAATCATATTGCCGGAAGGCTTGGCGCTGTCGGAATAATCCTGTTTCGTCGTCAAAAAACAGGTCGCCCTGTAGTGACCCTGTTCCATCATGGAGGCGATAGAAGGCCAACAGATATCTCTCATCAGCCCTTCCGTGCTCCTACTGTAAAGTGCCTGCACCTGCTCTTTATTCTCCTCTGAGAGATTCGGGAAATTGGTCACCATGACATTCTGCGCATTCACCACAGGATAAATCACATAGGAATTTTCCTTGTACATGATGGCATCCAAAATACCAATCCCTGTCCATCCCTCCATATAATCGCCATTCACCGCATACACGATCGCCTGGTCATACCCCTTTTTCCAGATCAGACAGGGGAACAGTTCGTTTCGCGCCTCGTTCTCCTCCAACATTTCATCCAGCATCCCCACCATATAGACTTCCGTACCGCCGGAGAGGATATACCAGGGCATATTCAGATCCAGATCCTGTCTCTCCAATTCCTCCTCGCTGTCGCCCGCCGTGTAGAAACCGTCGCCGCCCAACAGGAAACCGGAAAACAGATGAATCCCCTCCACTTCCACAGAGTTCGCCTGAACCTCCCTGATCCCCAGCATACGCATAAGTCTCCCGTCTCTCCGAAGTTCTACAGGGCTTGGCAGCCTACAGAAAACCAGTGTCACATCCTGCCCGGTGATATTGTCGAGTGTCCTGATCCCATTCCTCACATCCGCCACATAGGAGTCTACCAGTATCACCTCTGGCATATGCTCCTCTGAGACCTCATACCCTTCCAGATCGTCGCTCACAATCAGATTTCTTTTGGAATATTGACACCATTGCAATACCGCGGTCCCTATGCTGTTCTCCAGATCCCCAAAAAACAGGACATAATCCCCCGCTTCACACTCGCCTTCCTGCGTGATGTCACCCACAAAGGAAGTCCACCGATTCCCGCCGGACACTTTCTGATCGCTGACATAGGTATTGACCGCATAATCGCTTTCACTCTCCTTGATCACCTGTGAAAACTGAAACATGAACAGCAGCACACCCATCAATATGCAAATACTTATAAAATTTCTGCGGGATACCATAATTACCTCCATGCCCGGGCAGCCTTCACTTTGGCTACTCTTCATCGTTGACGTAAGTATTGAAACCGTAGTTAATTGCAAAATTATATAAACGGTATGGATTCTGCTCAATCCGATAACACACGAAATTGTCTGTCTCCATATATATCTCCATCTCATCAGGGTACAGGCTTCGGAAGTTCTCCGCCCAATAGTACATGCGCGACATGACGATCCACCGCCTCTCACCCGCATAGGCGCTTGAACTTACCGTGTAGGGCAACTCCCTAAGCGCCCCTTCCCTGGAGATCGATTGTCCGCTGTTCTCATAGGGCAAGTAGTAATCTAAGGGAACTTTCTCTATAAAGAAATAGACTACCTTAGTGGGAATACGGATAAAAGCATTGGGGCTGGCCCCCTCCATCGTTATCAAAAATGCGATCGTCTCATAGTGATATCCATGATCTTCCCCCATGCGAAGCTCATCGTTGGCGGAGACAATGGTCCAAGTGTAATCCGCCTCGCTGCGGATAATGTTGGTGAGACAGGTCACTGCCTCATTCGTTTCCTGGGCATGAATATCCAAGGGTTTTTTGATGCGATCCCTTTCCACCATATAATAGACCACACACACAACACAGACAAAAGACAACAGATTCATAATCACCCTGCCTATTTTAGCAGGCCGCTTCCGCAGCGAGAAAAATGGCAGATAAAGCACTCCATCCACCAAAAATGCCAGAACCACCGGCATGGAGTAGGCAAAATAAATACTGCATCGGTCGCTGCTCATCAGTGCGGGAAGATGAAACGTCTTAGCCGCTATCAAAATACACATGAAAAGCATATAGAGCCCTACGGATGTGAACATCGCGCCATAACAGGGCTGCCGGAACAAGCGATACAGCAGCCCTATCCCGATCAATCCGACAAAGGAAAACATAATCCAATAGACGTCATTTTCATTCTCCATAGCAAAAACTTCACTGTTTAACATTTGTTGAGTCTCTGTCACCGCAGTGTAGACAAAACCTGCCACATTCTCAGGAAGTCTCCGCAGTCTCTCTCCCAAGCTGATCTGCTCTTTGGGCTCCTCCTCCAATACTTCCTCCGGCGCCTCCTCGTTCATATCAATCCCTTGGTAGACCGTAATTTCCTCCCCATCATACATGACGGTAAAGGTTTCATCTTCCACAGGTTCCTCCACATCTTTCGTCTCTTCCGTCTCCTGTGAACTGTCCTGCTCGTCATCCTCACTTCGATTATCGATCTTGGCGTCGCCCTCCGTTCCTGTGCCCTTGATGATACTCATCCCCCACAGCAGAGACCCCTCCAAAGGCGTACCCCCGATAAAAGCCAACAACATGGGAAGCACCGCTAACCCCACGCCCAATAGACCGGCCGCCATCACGTTTTTAAAATAGGGCCTTTGAAACAACAAAAACCGATACCCTATAGCTATGGCTATGCAGAAAATGCCAACGATCATCGTACTGTAAAAATGAATTGCCAGCGTCATGGCAAAACTGATGGCAAATCCCGCCAGATAGAGCCAGGAAGCAGGATAATGTTTTTCCTGTCGCTTCCCTTTGGGCAGCTCCCGCTTCTGATCCCTGCCCTTTCCATGAGACAAGCGCTTCCTGCGTTTTGACACATTCTCCCCCGCTCCCTTAACGCCGGACTCATCTAAATCAATTTCTTCCAACGAGATATCCGCCAGCGAAACCACGGAAGGCTGTGTATCTGCCAATTCCTCCTGCGGCTCTTTTTTCTTTCTACGCCTGTGCGCTTTGGTCTTGCCTCTCGAAAGTTCCGTTTCCGCGCCGGATAAAAGCTTCTGCCTCCGCACCTCAAAATACCGAAAACCAAAGTAGATCGTGGGCAGGATAAAAGTGACACTAAATTCCTGGGGCAGCGTCGCATAAAAACGAAAATACGCATTTGCCCCCAGATAGTCCCCAACCAGATAAATAAAAGATCCTATGTACGCCGCATATTTGGTCTTACAGCACATTCTCAGACAACACAGTATCATCAAATGCATCATCACGTTCTGCACAAACGCAAATATACGCAGCAACACAAAAGTCTCGATTCCAAACACCGCGTGAAGGTAATAGATCACCGCGTGAAAACCATGCGGATACACGCCCGCCACAAAAATGCGATTATGACTCAGCGCATTGATCCAATAGTTGTGAACCAGGACATCCGACGCCTTGTATCCAAACTGCTCTAACAGATTATTGCCGTACAGCCACCAGAGCGCTGCCAACAACACTGCCGTCAATACACAGTCAAAGAAGCGACGAAACAGGTAATATCCGACCCACCTGAAAAAACGGGCCACCTGTCTTCTCACAATCCCGCCAACTTTGTAAACGGCAGTCTTGACTCCCAACTGCCCTCCTGTCAATTTCTGCAGATAATGGACCTCATCTACTATAATCTTAAAAATCGGGATCCGGTAAATCACGATCCGCACCACCACAGCCGGCAAAAGCGTTCCCAATATCAATGTAGCCTGACAAGAAATTTTCAACAACTGCAGGGCAAAAACCAGATTCATCATATAGAAATTCCCGATCATAAAATAAATGATCAGTCTCTCTGGCGCTCTGTGTCCCTTAAGCTTCCCGCCCAACACAAATGCGGGCAGTCCCACCGACACGAAAAGGTATGCGCAGAATATGCCCACTAATTGGAAAATCGTCAGTGTCTCCATCGACATATCCCTGCACCACCCTTCCTGTCATTTGTTGAAAAGAGAACACTTTCTAGCGGAACACACGCATCAGCTCCAACGTCTCGCTGTCGATTACCACGGCCGACTTCTTCAGAGCGTCGATGACCTCAAAAAATCGGCTTCTCTGTCCGCTGTTAAAGTAAAGCTTCAACTGGCAGGTGTAGGTCGCCAGGGAGTTGGGATACTGATATTCGGCCCTGTCGCACCACTTTCTACAGGTATCATACTCTTCGATCTCCAACAGTCTGAGACTGATCGCCTCATACTGGCTGCTGGTCATATGCTCTCTGTCCACGCTGTAGAGGATATCGCACACTTCATCCATGGTATGCACATAAGTCCTCTGCTCCATATCCGTAAACACCTTCTGTTCCAACACCTGATTCATATAATCGATCAACAGCGACGCATAGAGAGCCTGCTTTTTATCCCCCTTTAAGATCAACTTGCGCTGTTTCTGTACATTCATTCGAAAATCATTCAGCGCGTCCTGAAGCACTGACGCCGCATAGTGAGCAGTCTCCGTGTCCTCACAGTTTAACGCTAAGGAGATGGATGCTAAAGACTTCTGGATGTCGCCCCTCACCACATTCATCATCAGAGACCGCAGTTCGCCCGCGTCCGTGACTTCCAACGCCTCCTCCAAAGGCGCAACGTTGCGCTCTCTGTCCTCCTCCGCATGGATAAAGGTGCGGACACGCTCTTTGCTGAACACCACATCCGCCAGATCCACCGGCTTGGAAAAAAACACCTTATAGAGCAGATAGGAAAACAGAAAAAAACAGGCTCCGATCCCCGGACACAAAAACATGACCACCGCACGCAACTCATAGCTGCCATTGCCGTGCTCCTTATTCAGCACATCCCATTCGATCAGGTATTGAACCGTGCTGTCCTCCTTCATTCGGTCGTACTGCTCCTTGCGCATCGCATTCCACAGAAGATAGATCACTACGCCGATGGTATTTATGACAACTATCAGAAACAGCGAAAGTTCCTCTTTCGTCATGCCACGTTTTCCTCCACAATGTCACTCTTATAGCCCGCCTCCTCGAAACGCCTGATAACGTACTGGGCGTCAGTCACGCTGGTGTTGGACAAAAGGGCGTAGAGACTGCCATCCTCCAGCGTACCGATATAATCCGACTGGCGCAGCTTGCCCACAAGCTCCTTGCCGACCTCCATATTGTCCTGATCCCCCGTCTCCACTCTCAACACGGTACACTCTGTCAGCCCCTTGTTCTGCGCTCTTAGATAAGCGGTCATCAGAGAGTGGAACGCATCCTTCTCCAAGAGTTGGGTGTCTTTTACATAACGCTCGTTTTCTAACGCGGACAGATAACGGTTGGCTCTGAGGGTGGCGTTCTGGATCAGATAACTGATGATTACCAACTGATTGGCCTGTCCCAAAGTCATGCGCTCCCAGGGGATACCCCATATCATCAGGATCATCTGCATCTCTTCTTTATCGTCAAATATGGCATTGGCCATCAGAGGATACCTTTCGTCCATCTTACGGTTGATAAAGACTTTGCGCTGGGACAGCGTCTCGTACATCTCCCCCATCTCTGTATAGCGGATGGAGCTTCCCAGCATCCTCGCCTTTTTGGAGGTGGAGGAAAACAGTCTGGCATAAGCTCTGTTGGACACGGTATAGATCGCCACATCTTTGCTCTTGATCAGCGTCCCCAGCATTTCCGCCGCATAGAAGAGCACTTCTTCCGGGCTGTACTGATCCAGGGCGGAGGTGATCCGGTAGATCTTACCCACACTGTCGTTTTGGTTGACGATCTGTGTCTCCAGGGCGTCTTTCACGCGCACATTACTGTTGTTGATCGTCTGGATATCCTCCAACTGCTGCGCCAAGAACTCCTGTTCCTCCTCTTTTTCCTCTTTCAGCTTTGTGATCTGGTCCCTCATGTAACCCACGGTCATACCCAAGATAAACAGTTGAGCGATCCACACATACGTGTTGGTATCCAGCATAACGTCAAAACCCGACCGGTCATACATCTGTCTAAAACAATATCCCGCCACGGCGAGCGCAGCGGAGACCGTCGCCTGCTGCTGCCCGTAGACAATGGCAAACAACAGTACATACAACAGATAAAAGTCCAATTTTGCGAAATAATCGCTGCCCACTGCACGGTTATTCAACATAAAAAAGGGGATAAAGGCGATCACATTCTCCACAAAAGGAACAATCGCGCGCAAAAACCACTCTGACTTCTGCATGATCCGCCTGATCAGGGGCATCTTGACGTCCGACCCCGTCAGGAAAAGATAGCTGTTGCGCTTCATCTGTGTGGCGATCCGCTTCACAATATCCCGCACTTCACAGAAGAAAGGATTGCCAAATTCACTGTCATAGAGGAGATTGGACAGCACGATGCGCCGCTCGCCGGTGGTCCCGCTCTTGGTGATGATCTCGGCCGAATTGCCCATGATCTCCCGCACCAGCTCCGCCAACTGCTTCTGAGTGATCTCCTTGGAGGAAGATATATTGTACAGAGAATGTTTGTGCTCCTTGGCTGCCGCCACCCGATAGATAAATTCGATTGCGTCCGTCTCATAAATCAAGGAAAGTGTGGCATCCTCCTCAATCGTGATCGACTTTTTCTCCATGGACTCCAGACACATCTGGGAACAGATGTCCAGCACATCTTTCCGCTCCTTGGGGATACTGTAGAGATGATCCAGCCGCAGCGTGATAATATCCAAATCTCTGTTCCTGTGGTAGCTTTCACACATCTCCTCCGCCTGAGCTAACGCCATCCCCCGAAAACTCACAGGGTCGGTAGGCTCCTCCTCGCTGATATCCTTCGCATGGTGTGCGCCATACACAGAATCCCCCGACAGATAGATAAACCTGCCCTGATTCTTCATGGCATACCCCATCAAAATATTCATCAGACAGCCGGAGTATTTGACAGACTCCGCCTCCTCATTTTTCCATCGGAAATTCGTGTCGTACGCTCCCATAAATATCGTCAGTTCTGGGTTGACACTCTCAAAGATTTCATTCAGACAGTTGGCATCATATGTAAAATTGTACCGCTCGAACACTTTCTGGTACGGGTCCGAATCATGCCTGTTGCCCGTGAGCAGATATACTCTGTGACCCTCTTTGTTCAGCTTAATGATCAGATTGTTAATCAGGCTTCCTGACCCGCCTATCAGCAATACATTCATCCTTGTTCACCCCGTTGTCTTTTGGCAAGCATCTCCAAAAACTGTTCCACGTCGTCCTCCACCATGTCCTTCTCCACATGATATTCCCGACAAAGCGCCTCCACGATTTCTTCCTTCGCAAATCCCTGTTGGATCATATTCCAGATATCGGCGCCCACCTCATTCAGAGACAGCGGCTTTTTGTAGGGGACTCCCTCCTGATCGATATCCAAAAGCCAATATCGCCCCGCCGCATAGCGCAGTTGATATCCCATCCGTCACGCTCCTTTTTGTAAGACTATTGCCTGTTTCCGCTCCAATTTCATATAAAAAGATTATATCATACTTTTGTCTATAAAAAAAGAGTGTTTCTAAAAAGAGACGGACGCACGTGACTATTCGTTACTTTTCACAGGATAGCAAGCAAGGTACGTGCCCGCGAGGCAAACAGCCTTAGAACAGCCGAGTTTCGGTCGGGGGATTTCGACTTAGGGACGGAGCATAGGTTACAGAGAAGGCTTTCTGTGACGGCCAGATGGGCGTTCCGATGAGCCTCATGCACGGCAATGCCCGCCATTGGACGGGCATCGCCGGAGTCTCATCTCCACATCTGACTCACGTCACAGAAAGCCTTCTCTGCAACCTATGCTCCTGTATCCCACAATTTGTAACAATTCCAAAAATATACCATCCTCACTATTCAAATCACAACATTGAGCAAAAATCACATGGCGTTTTCGGTAACTGAGCTCCAGCGGGGTAATTATTCCCATGAGGAACCGTTGAAACACGTCGGCACTTAGCTGACGTACTTTGTCAGCTTATGTGCCGCTACGTGTTTCACCGAGTGGAAACGTGTCCGAATAGGAATGATTACCCCGCTGGAGCGTAACTTTCCGCAGCTAACCTTGCCAATTTTTTCGCCGGATGCTGCGATCCGAATTGTGCGGATGATATATTCCAAAGCAGACGCTAGCGAGCCGTCGGTACTTAG